>CAJXUO010000085.1 GCA_913061425.1 uncultured Lutibacter sp. | reverse complement strand
GAGATGTAGAGAGGTCTCGTGGGCTCGGAGATGTGTATAAGAGACAGAGTAAACATAATAAGCAAACTATAAATTTTGCAGATCCAAAAGCAGTTAAAACTTTAAATACAGCACTTTTAAAAACGTATTATACTATTAAATATTGGGGTTTCTCTGATGATAGTTTATGCCCTCCAATACCTAGTAGAGTTGACTATATACATCAACTAAATGATTTATTAATAGAGTCTGGCATAACAAAAGATGTGAAAATTTTAGATATTGGATCTGGAGCGTCTTGTATATATCCTTTACTTGGGAATGCAGTTAATAATTGGACGTTTATTGGAACAGAAGTTGACAACAACTCACTTAATAGTGCTCAAAAGATTATTAATAAAAATAATCTAAGTGAATCCATAAAACTTAGATTTCAAATTGATAAATCTAATATTCTAACTGATATCATTGCTAAAGATGATTCTTTTTCTGCAAGTATGTGCAACCCTCCTTTTTACAGTTCACAAGAAGAAGCGAATGAATCAAATAAAAGAAAAATGAAAGGTCTTGGAATTGATTTACCTGTACGGAATTTTAGCGGGAGTCAAAACGAATTGTGGTATGAAGGTGGAGAAAAAGCCTTTTTGCACAATTATTTATATCAAAGTTCATTATTTAAAACGCAATGTCATTGGTTTACTTCATTGGTTTCTAAAAAAGAAAATGTACAGTCAATGTACGATTCACTAGAGAAATTACATGCAACTCAAATTCAGACAAAATCAATAACGGTAGGAAATAAAATAACAAGAATTGTTGCTTGGTCGTTTATGTAACATTAAAAACGGCTGAAGTAATTCGTTCTTTATTTTTTATAAATAGTTGAGATTGTTTCTACAACTTCTGCCCTTTTTCGCATAGAAACTGGAATATTTGAGCCGTTTTTTAACATAATATATCCACCATCAGATTTAATAAACTCTTTGATGTATTGCAAGTTGACTAAATGACTTTGGTGTGTTCTAATAAACCCAAGTTCCTTTAACATATCAGCAAAATATTTTAACGTTTTGGTCACAAATATTTTCTGACCGTTATTAAGATAAAAAAGAGTGTTATTACTATCCGATTCACATCTAATAATGTCATCTACATCAACAACACTAATCTTTTCAAGTGTATGTAAGGAGATTTTTTGTGGTGTTTGATTAGATTTTGAAAGTGTATTCCTTAAGATTCCTAAACGTTCTTTATCTGGATGTAAATGTTGTTTTGCTTTATCAATTGAGTTCTTTAGTTCTTCTAATGAATATGGCTTTAAAACATAATCAATAGCAGCGAATTTAAAGGCTCTTATTGCGTATTCATCACTTGCTGTAACAAATATGATTTTAGACTTTAAATCAGGAAATATCTCTAATAAATCAAAACCAGTTCCGTCACCTAACATGATATCTAGAAATAAAATATCTGGAGTTGTCTTTCGAAGCAATTTTGCTGCTTCGACAACACTTTTAGCAGTACCAATAATCTCTATATCAAAAGAGTTTGATTGAATGTCTGACTTCAATAATTCTAATGCCGAAGGCATATCGTCTACTAAAATGGCTGTTAACATAGGTGTTTAATAATCGGTTAATAATGGTATTTTAAAACTCACTTTGGTTCCTAAAACTACTTGATTTTCATCTTTTATCTCTTCTATTTCAAAAGTGTTTTTTCCAGACAATGATTCTATTCTTTCTTTGGTTACATCTAAAGCCATTGATTGATGGTTTGTCTTGGTTTTGTTTCGTTTAGATACTTCAATTCCTATGCCATTATCTTGAATAACGCAAAGTAACTGCTCATTTTTTACAGAAAAGTTAATCAATAATTTTCCTTTTTCAATAGTAGATATTCCGTGACGAATTGCATTTTCAACAAATGGTTGAATTAGCATTGGTGGAATTAAAATTTCTTCAGCATCAAAATCAGAAGGAGGAATTATCTCATACTCAAATGATTGATATGACATTGATTCTTCAATTTCTATATAATTTCTCAAAGCACTAATCTCTTCTGAAAGTGAAATATGTTCTTTTCTTGAATTACTCAAAGTCAATCTCAATAGTACTGCAAACTTATTTACAGTTTCATTCATTTTAACAGTGTCTTTTGCTCCCATTGCTTTGATTCCATTCAAAACATTGAAAATAAAATGAGGATTCATTTGTAACTGCAATGCTTTCTGCTCTAAAGACAATAAATGATTTTCAGCTTTTAAAGCCTCTTTCTCTCTTTCATTTTTCCGTTTCATTTTTTGAAAATAGTTTCTAATAATCCAAAATAAAAGAAGTAAACCTGAAATTAATAGCAGTTGTTTAAACCATGGTTTTTGAATTAATGGTAAGTCAACATTAAATTGAAAACGAATTGGCTCGCTTAAGTTTGCATTAAAGATTCTTGATTGTGCTTCAAAAGTATAATCACCTGCATTTAAACTAGAGTAATTCACTTTTCTATCTTTCGTCCAAGGACTCCAATCAGACGTGTTTAAACGCCATCTATATTGAATATCTTCTGCAAAAGTTAAGTCAACAGTTCTAAAACTAAACGATATATGATTATCTGAAGGTTTTAGATACAGTTTATTCGTGCTATTTGTCCAATCTATCAATTTAATTGAATCCAGGCTTTTATATGCTACTTCAATCTGATCAAAAAAGATGTTTGGATCTGTTATGATTCTTTCAGTTTCTATATCATTATATTTAGATAAACCATTGATTGTTCCAAACCAAATATCACCAAAACTATCTTTAGAAATGGCGTTTTTAACAGTTTCAACTCCTTCAAAACCATTATTTTTTGCAAAATGAGTCACTTCAAAAATCTCGTTTTCAGAAGATAAAGAGACTTTATCAACTCCTTTATGAGAACCTATCCATAAATTATTATTGTTATCAAATAGCAATTGAGAAATATTCTCAGCATATAATTTTTTAGTCCCTACTAATTTATTGAATATTAAACCTTCATCTAATGCTGACCACCAAACACCTTGTCCTTTGGTTCCTAAAAAAAGTGTGTTGTTATGAATTAAAAGTGAGTTGATTTCTACATCAAATTTTAAAACTTTTCCTAAATGTTTTACGATATTATTTTTTATATAACCCAAGAATCCTTGTTGAGTAACAAACCACAAACGATTCACGCTATCTAAATACAAATCATTGATTTTCAAATCATAAACTCCATCTGACTTGTTAAAAGTTAATAGATTAGAAATCAATTTAGTCTCAAAATCATACTTAAAACTAGCAATCCCATTATTTTTTTCTACTGCCCAAATAGTTTCATTTTTAATCAACAAATTTGAAATGATTTTCTGCTTAAAAAGAGTATCTACTACCTTGAGTGAATCCAAAACAACTATTCCAGTATCAGTCCCAACGAAAAACTGCTTTTTATTATTTATAATTGAATGTACTTTGCGGTTATCAATTCGTTTAAAAATTCCTAAAGAATCTAAATGGATTAAACTTTTATACGTTCCAATTAAGAACTTCTCTTCAAGATTATTTATAGAAGTAATTCTATTTCCTTTCAAATAATTCTCAAAATTACTTTTATAGATTTTATACAACCCTCTTTCAGAAGCAACCCAAGTATTTGATTGACTATCAGTTAAAACCTTATTGATTGAATTTATCCCTATAACATTAACAACTATTGAATTCTCTTGAATAGCTTCAATGTATTTTTGCTTTTGGAATTTAAACGTTGCATCTAACTCCTTAATATCAGAATTTTTAAATAAACTTTGAGTCGTAAATAGTCCATTCGAATTTTTTATATAATAGTTCTTATCAGCAAATTCAATATCATAAACAATAGAATTATCAATTAATCCTCCTAGGATTTCACTCTTTATGTATTTTAAATCTCTTAATGTCTTTATCCCTTTATTTGTTGCTAAATAAACAAGATCATCTTTAAATAAAATCTTATGTATACTAGGGCATTTAAAATTTAAAACCTCAGTATTGGTTATAATAGACAACCCATTCTTAGTCCCTATGTACGCTAAACCATTATTGTAATTAACAACACTTATACTATTAGAAATTAAACCATTAGACTTGTTAAATATTTTAAACTCTTTACCGTCATAACGTGCAACTCCGCCTCCATTTGTTGCAACCCAAAGAAAACCATTTTCATCTTGGATAACGTCTCTTATCTGCGACTGTGGTAATCCATCTGCGATAGAGAACTTTATGAATTTACGTTCTTGAGAATAAGAAAATACTGCAAGAAGCAGTATTAAACAGGATAGATATGTTTTTAAAAAATGTTGCATTCAGTTTTCTTAACTATACAAATATAACTGTTTATCATCGAAGTTATTTTAAATAAAAAAACAGAAAAGAGTGACGATTTTATACTTTAAACAAAATCTTCGTGCTCTTTTCTGTCAAACCCAACTAAAATAGCCGTTATAGTCTATTATACAATCTAATATTATCTATACTTGGATTCATGTATTCTGATGGATATGCAGGGCTCATAACTGGCTCAAGAACACATACTACAGTTACTTTACCTTCTATTACCAATTTGTTGTCTTTTACTGTTTGAAACCATCTAAACTTTTCGATAGGGATCTCTAATTCCTCTAAATCTTTAGAAATTAAATCGTGATCTTTCATGAAAGTATACATTTGTTCTAGTGTTCTAAAACTTGGCATTTCTTCATCAGTAGCATAAGCAATCTCCCACTTTACAGGAATATTGAATTTGTAACTATAAATATCTCCTTGAAATTTCTCTGAATCATTATTCATAGCCGATAACCATTCTATTTCTGATTCAGGATATTTTCTAGCAAATTCTTTTGCCAAGTCAACTCTTCCAGGACTTTTGGCTGTTGGATAAAATCCGTAGAAAGGCTTTGCCAAGAAGTGCTCTGAGAATTGTCCATTAAAAACGCTTACACTTTTTGATGTAATAACTGATGGAATTACATCTGTAGTGAAAACACACTTAAATTCGTTTATTAATTCTGTCTGCGAACCTAGACCTGCAGAATGCAATACTACTTTTGCATCTTTAGCCAATACGTTCTCAAGTTTAGGAAGTTCTCCGCTTTCAACTGCCTTTTTTATTGCTTTTGATGACAAACCCTCTCCATTTACTGTAGTTTCCAATAATATTTTATTCATTTTATTATTAGCAACAATATGAATTTCAGAAATTGGTTTATTATTCTGATTGATATTTAGCCACAAAATAATTTCTTGTAATGAATATGCAGTTTCAACAATTTCAGTGTCCTTTTCTTTAAAAAATGCTCTTGCATCAGAAAAATACGTTTTACTTCCTTTATCAAATCCTGTGATAAATACCACTGATCGTTCTTTTTCTTTTACAGTATCTGCTGCAATTGCTAAAGAGGTAGACATAGCAAGATCACTAGTTTCTAATACTTGTGGTTCAACATTCTTTTCTGTAACTCTTTCTGTACAACTAGTCAATATTAAAGTGATTGCTAGCGCAGTAATTTTAATTGAAGTGTTCATGATTTATAATTTTACGGTTATTAATAGTTCAAATATATACTTGAACCTTCCGTAAATTTTTGCCTAATTAGAATTCGTAGGCTATAAATTAGAATTCGATCGTTTTATCAAAAAAAGATAGTCTAAACTTAGATAATTGTATTTTGAAAAGTAAAAAAAAAGATTAATACACCTAACTTTTAACTAAAATCGCTTCTTTCAAAATAGTAATAGTTGAATTAATATCTTCTTTTGTATTAAATTTAGATATTGAAAAACGAATAGATGTTTTTTTAGACTCTTCAAAAGGCAAAATAGCGCTTAACACATGAGATCCTACTGCACTACCACTTTGGCATGCACTTCCTCCTGAAGCAGCGATTCCTTTGATATCAAGAGTAAATAACAGCATTGAATCATTCATTGGAAATCGAACATTTAATATAGAATAGGTGTTGTTAATTTTATCAGTAGCATTTCCATTAAACGCAATATCAGGAAAATTTGATTGCAACTGCTCAATAAAATATTGCTTTAAACCTCCAATATATTTAATCTCCTTATCTAAATCTTCATAAACCAATTCAATTGCTTTTTCCATTCCCAAAATACCGTGAACATTTTCAGTTCCTGCTCTCGCTCCTCTTTCTTGCTTTCCTCCTATTAGCATTGGTTTGATACCAAATCCTTTTCTAAAATAGGCAAATCCAACACCTTTTGGTCCATGAAATTTATGTGCACTTGCAACTAAAAAATCAATACCTAACTCTTGTAGGTCTAAATTATAGTGTCCAATTGCTTGAACAGAATCTGAATGGAAT
>CAJXUO010000084.1 GCA_913061425.1 uncultured Lutibacter sp. | reverse complement strand
AATATACTCGTCTTTTTGAGTTGTTCCAGGTAATAGCGCAACTACATTTTTAGATTGATCTCTTTTGATTTTATTCTCAATTTTCACTGAAGTATTTATTCCTAATGATATTGCAGAAAAACCTTTGTTCTTTGCCAATTCATTAAAATTCTTGTTTTTAATTGGTGAGGATTCAAAAAGTTTATTGGCAGTTTCATTTGAAATCCAACCTTGAACATCAACCATAGGTTTATCGCTCTCTAAAGTTAGGTGTGCTCCACTCCATCCAGATTGCACAACATTCCAACCATAAGAAGCAGGTTCTGTATCGTGAATAATCAATATTCCTGCGGCACCTTGTCTTGCGGCTTCTTCAAATTTATAAGTCCAACGACCATAATAGGTCATTTCATTTCCTTTAAATAACGTCTTATCACTAGATTTAAATCCAGGATCATTCACCAGTACAACTGCAGTTTTCCCTTTCCAATCTACGCCTGCATAATCATTCCAACCATATTCAGGAGCCACAATACCAAAACCAGCAAAGACCAATTCAGAATTGTTCAAAGAAACTCTTTCGTTCGCTTTTGAAGTGGTTACCACAAAATCTTCAAAATAATCTAAATTGAATTTTTGATTATTTCCAGAAATCTTCATTATTTTAGACGGAGTTCCAGAAATTTCTACCATAGGAACATCTTGAAAATAACTATCCCCATTTCCAGGTTTTAAGCCGAGTTTTTCAAACTCTTGCTTTAAATATTTTGTTGTTTTTGCTCCACCTTCAGTAAAAGGCATACGACCTTGAAAATCGTCAGAAGCCAATACTTCAATGTGTTTACCAAGGGTTTCTTGATTTACTTCTGCTATTGCAGCATCGCTTTTTTCTGTTTTACAACTTACTATAAGTAAGGTGAAGAGTATAAATTTTAAAGTGTTTTCCATGATTTATATTTACGTGTTTTATCTTTCAGTGTAGCATTTTTGGTAATTAAATATCCAAAAACATCAAAAGTAATAAATATTATTGTGAGTAAAGGATACTTCACTAATCAGATTAAAATACGTTTATAAAAGTATCCTTTATTTATTTTACAAACACAAATGCTTTGCTATGCTTCTTACTATTCACAACAATCTGATAAAAATATTGTGGGTTACAGTTAGGCATATGTGCAATTATTTTATATAAAAATACTAAAAAAATATCTATTAGTAGAGTTGTTTGATATAATTGAATGTATCGTATTGAATACGATAAGGAAAAGTTAAGAACTTTGACCCCCTATTTTGTTGTGCTTTTTAGATTCGCTGTACTTCTGGCAAACAGTTCTGTATCTTCTAACATGTATTCTAAAATAGGTCTACATCTGTTTTTGCAAGATGGATAAAAAACGGCGTGTTCCTTTTCTTTATTCTTAATAGGATTTTCCCACCAAAACTCTGTCAAAGCGATTGGTTTTAATTGATGTTCAATAGCATATTGGAGTAATTTAGGAGCAACACATTCGCCTGCTGCAACAGGAGGGTTTCCATGAGATGAATGCTTAAATATTTCTAATAAATTTTTATTCTTTCTCGAAAGATTTAAAAAATTATAATTCTCAAAAAGACGTTGCTGTAAGGCTATCGATTTTTGCGCCCTTTTTTCTTTTAATAAAGTAACTTCAGAAGGATTATGGGTGTTTTTAATTTGATTTCCAATTTCACTCAACGCTGTCATGCCTTTATTAATAAAAAAATCACCTACAGAAGTATCAAAGACGGAAGGAATGAATTTATTAGATGTTGTATTGTTAGGTAATTTTCCTGAAACAGTACCTATATAACTATACGTTCCATCTTCTTGTTGAACCACAAGAATTCCAAACATTTTCCCTTTTTGAACACTAAAGTTATACTGCCACTTTTTGGATTCTTCGGTAATAAATTCTTGAAATTCTTTCGTTGCTATTTTTGCAATTTCTGGAATAATTAACTCAAAAGGATTGTTAAGTTTAATTGGAATATTGATTTTAGAAATATCTGTTTTGAAGTTAAAAGTGAATTGTTTATCCAATAATAATAAATTTATTTATGTTGTTGTGCTTTCGTTATTTTATAAATACAAAGACTTTAATATATTTTTGACCATTTACAGTAATCTGATAAAAATATGGGTCTATAGAATGACGAATTTTATTTGGGTTTAAATAATACCTTAGACTTTGCTTCTTTTTTATTATAAGTTCCACTTAAAAGTTCAATACTTTTAAATCCGTCTTACCTTTCCTTGAAATTGTTTTCATCTTTCCAAAGCGCTACTGTTTTACCAATGGGTAAATTAATAGTTATCGAGCAAGTATATTTCATAAGCCAAGTATTAAGTCTTTTGCTTCTTTTTCTTAGCAGCAGGAAACAAGACATTATTTAAGATCAAGCGATATCCTGGAGAATTTGGGTGTAAATCCAGTTCAGTTTTTGGGTCACCTACTCTATGGCTATAGTCTTCAGGATCATGTCCGCCATAAAACGTAAACATCCCTTTACCTTTTGTTCCGTGTATGTAACGCGCTTCACCATTTGTTTTATTTTCTCCCATGATTAAAACAGTAGGTTTCACCGTATTTCTATCAAACGAAGTCGTTTGTCCCATAAAACCTTTGACTAATTGTGTGTGATTTTGACACAACATTGTTGGCACAGGATCCCATTTTGCAGAGAAATTCATCAATGAAAAATAATCAGTTGTACGTTGTATTTTGCGCTTCATGGTCATATCTATAGAAGAAAACTCATACATCACTGGATTTCGTTCTAATTTATAGTCTTTAAAAGCAAAGGTTCTGGAAAAGTCTATTTTAGATTGATAGCTTGCTTCAGAAGGATCGCCATCAAACATAGATTCACAAATATCTACTCCTTCTGCAGATAGGGCAATATCAAAACTATCAGTTGCAGAACACATGGCAAACATAAATCCGCCACCAATCACATAATCTCGAATCTTTTTAGTCACCGCCAATTTCTCTTCAGATACTTTTGAGAATCCTAATTTTGTTGCTGTTTCTTCTTGATATTTTTTTTCTTCTATATACCAAGGCGCAGTTCTATAACTGCCATAAAATTTCCCAAATTGACCTGTAAAGTCTTCATGATGTAGATGTAACCACTCGTATAACAATAACTTTTCGTCTAATACTTCTTCATCATAGATAACATCAAAAGGAATTTCCGCATAGGTTAGTACCATTGTCACAGCGTCATCCCAAGGCAATTTACTTTTTGGAGAATACACCGCAATTTTGGGTGCTTTCTCTAAAAGGACCTCTTTCATGTTTTTTGACGGACTACTTATTTCTATTAGTATATTCTCTGCTTGTAAATCTGAAATTACTTGATATGAAACTCCTCGAATTTTGCATTCATTTTCAATTTCTGGAGTATGTTCTATTAAAAATGCGCCGCCATCATAATTCAACAACCATTTGGCTTTTAGTCCTTTTTCTAAAGTCCAATACGTAATGCCATAGGCCTTTAAATGATTTTCCTGATTGTTGTCATTCATTGGAATATAAACGAATGATGCGAAAATAGAATGTGTAACAAAAAGCAACGCAAGCAGTAAAATACTGCTTCTTAGTTGCTGTTTTATTTGTAGTATGTTTTTCAATAAGTAATAAATTAGACTTTAAAACGGAACGTCATCATCAATTCCTCCAAAGGCATCATCAGGATTCACATTTTGAGCACTTGCAGGTAATTCATTATTCATTTTAGATTGGAATTCATTTCCAAACCCTTCATCTAAATCTGAGAATTGTGCTAAGTGACCTGTAAATTTCAAACGAATATTATCCAAACCACCATTTCTATGTTTTGCCATAATAAATTCTCCTTGACCTTCACAAGGTGTACGCTCATCATCATCCCATTCTGTCATTCCGTAATATTCTGGACGGAAAATAAAAGATACAATATCGGCATCTTGCTCAATCGCTCCAGATTCACGTAAATCTGAAAGTAAAGGTCTTTTAGATCCTCCACGTGTTTCAACAGCACGCGATAATTGTGAAAGTGCAATTACGGGAACGGCTAATTCCTTCGCAAGGGCTTTTAAGTTTCTCGATATCATCGAGATTTCTTGTTCACGATTACCACTGTTTTTACTCGATCCAGCAGTCATCAATTGTAAATAATCAATAATAATGATTTTCACATCATGCTGAGATACTAAACGTCTTGCTTTTGCTCTTAAATCAAAAATTGAAAGAGAAGGTGTATCATCAATAAAAATAGGTGCTTTCGTTAAGTTTTTAACTTTTACATTTAACTGCTCCCATTCGTGTGCTTGTAAGTTTCCAGTTCTTAATTTACTAGATGAAATTCCAGTTTCACTAGAAATCATACGTGTAATTAATTGTACTGACGACATCTCTAAAGAAAATACTGCAACAGCATGATTGAATTGAATCGCCATGTTTTTGGCCATAGAAATTACAAAGGCTGTTTTACCCATTCCTGGACGTGCAGCGATAATAATTAAATCTGAAGGTTGCCAACCAGAAGTCAAAGCATCTAATTTTGTAAATCCAGAAGCGATACCACTCATCCCCTCTTTCTTAGAGATTTCTTCAACTTTTTGAATCGCTGTTTTCACTAAACTTGCTGCATCTTCAGAACCTTTTTTCAAGTTCCCTTGAGTTACCTCAAAAAACTTGCTTTCAGCAGCATCTAATAGATCAAAAACATCAACTGTTTCGTCATATGCTTCTTGAATAATTTCTGATGAAATAGTAATTAATTTTCGCTGAATGAATTTTTGAAGTATAATTCTTGAGTGAAATTCTATATGCGCTGTAGAAGCTACTTTTTGTGTTAAACCAATTAAATAAAAATCTCCTCCAACAAATTCTAACTTTCCATTTTTTCGTAACTGATTAGAAACAGTACGTAAATCAATTGGTTCAGAGTTTTGAAACAATGTATAAATGGCACGATAAACTTCTTGATGTGCAGGTACATAAAAAGTTTCTGGATTTAAAATATCAATGACATCATCGACCCCTTTTTTATCAATCATCATTGCGCCCAATACAGCAGTCTCTAAATCAACGGCTTGTGGTGGCAACTTCCCTTTTTCAAGGTTAATCACCGTATTTCTTTTTGTATTTCTCGACTGTATTGGCTGTGTATTCTCCATGAAAACAAAAGTAAATTTAAAGACTTAAAATGTAGGGGTTTTATAAAAATATATTTGTGCACATCTTTTGTTAATAAGTGTCTATAATGTTAATAACTATGAAACGAAAAACATCTTGTTTTATTTCTTATTTTTGACTGATGCATAATACGAAAAAATATCGGATTTTAAGTGTTTTATTAGTAGTTCAATGGCTAGTAATTCAATTAATTTCAAAATCACCTGACTTTGTAGAGAACTATTATTCTACAGGAATATACCCATACATTTCTCGTTTTTTTAGATTCTTATTTGGTTGGATTCCATTTTCATTTGGCGATGTTATATATATAGTATTGTCTGTATTGATACTTCGTTTTATCATACAATCAATCAGAAAAAAAAGAGTAGAAATTGTTAAAATAATCGGACTTCTTTCAATTGTATATTTTTGCTTTCATTTTTTTTGGGGAATCAACTATTTACGTCGTCCTTTATATAAAACACTGGATATAAAAGAATTAAACTATTCTACTGATGATTTAGAAAAATTTACGTATTTATTAATTGATAAAATAAACAAAACACAAATTGAGATTACCAATAATGATACTGTAAAAGTGACGTTTCCATTTTCAAAAAAAGAAGTCTATAATAAGGTTCAAAATGGATATAATAAATTAAGTAAAAAATATCCTCAGTTTATGTATCAAGAGCAATCATTAAAACATTCAATGATTAGCTTACCAATGACTTATTTGGGAACTTCTGGCTATTTGAATCCTTTTACTGGCGAAGCTCAAGTAAATAGTTTAAACCCTTCCGTTTCTTATGCTTCAACAAGTTGTCATGAAGTTGCACATCAGCTAGGATATGCTGCAGAAAATGAAGCTAATTTTATTGGTTTCTTATCATCAATAAATAATGAGAATATTTATTTTCAATATTCTGGCTATTATATGGGATTGCGATATGCTTTGAATGATTTATATAGACATGATAAAAATAAGTATAAAATTGCAGTACAGAAGGTGAATAAAGGGGTTCTTAAAAACATGAAGGAGTCTCAAGAGTTTTGGCAGGCTTATCAAAACCCTATGGAACCGTATTCAAAAAAAATATTTGATCTGTTTTTAAAGGCAAATAAACAAGCTGCAGGAATCAAAAGTTACAATTTGATAGTTGGAATGTTGATTAATTATAATAAAGAAAATCCACTGTCTCTTATACACATCTGACGCTGCC
>CAJXUO010000083.1 GCA_913061425.1 uncultured Lutibacter sp. | reverse complement strand
ATTCAAGATGTAACAGAAGGGTACTTAAAAGCTAATGTTGCCGCACAATCAATACTGACTGATAAAGAATTTTTTGGAGGTACTGTTTTAGATGTAGTAAGGGCAAGAGAAATTAATACGACAAAACCAATATTACGCAAAGACTTTATTGTTGATGGATATCAAATAGTTGAGGCAAGAGCAATTGGAGCAGACGCTATTTTATTAATTGCTGCTTGTTTAACATCAAAAGAGATAAAGCAGTTTGGAAATTTAGCAGAGGATTTAGGATTGGAAGTATTGTATGAAGTACACAATCAAGAAGATTTAGATAAAATAGAACTTGATAATAAAATTATAGGAATCAATAATAGAAACCTAAAGACTTTTGAAGTGGATTTAGAACACTCTATTGAATTGGCTTCTCAAATTCCAGACAATTGTATTAAAGTTTCTGAAAGTGGGATAAGCGACCCAAGAACAATTATAGGATTGAGACAATATGGATTTCAAGGTTTCTTGATAGGTGAAAACTTTATGAAGAATGAGCATCCAGGATTCGAATGTCAGGAGTTTGTAAAAAGGTTGATGTGATGATAAAAATCAAGGTTTGTGGAATGCGTAATGCTGATAATATATCTGAGTTATTAAAGGTAACTCCAGATTATATTGGCTTTATTTTTTATGATAAATCTAAACGATTTGTTACCGATTTTCCACAAGTTGATGTCCCATCATCTATTAAAAAAGTTGGTGTCTTTGTTAATGAAACTATCGATGAAGTAATCCGGAAAGTTTCAGAGTATAAATTGGAAGCCGTCCAACTTCATGGTGATGAAAGTGTAGATTATTGCAATGAATTGAATTCAAAAATGACAATTGAAATTATCAAAACATTTTCAGTTGATGAAAATTTTGATTTTAGAATCACACAAAATTATGAATCTCATTGTAATTTATTTTTATTTGATACAAAGGGAAAAGAATATGGCGGAAATGGATTGAAATACGATTGGTCTATTTTAAAAAAGTATGAAGGTGAAACGCCGTTTTTATTAAGTGGCGGTATCAATGAAAATGATGTTGAAGTAATCAAAGGATTTCAACACTCAAAGTTTGCTGGTGTAGATTTGAATAGTGGATTTGAAGATGCGCCATCACAAAAAAATATAGAAAAGTTAAAAGAATTTAAAGAGAGGTTAATGCAATCAAAATTTCAAGTAGATAAGGACGGATATTATGGTCAATTTGGAGGTGCTTTTATTCCAGAATTGTTATATCCAAATGTAAAAGAATTAGAAGATAATTATATTCAAATTATTGAATCTGAAGAGTTTCAAAAAGAATACAAATCGTTATTAAAAGATTATGTTGGACGTCCAACTCCATTGTATTTGGCTAAAAGGTTATCAGAAAAATATGGAGCACATATATATTTAAAACGTGAAGATTTAAATCATACAGGAGCACATAAAGTAAACAATACTGTAGGTCAAATTCTAATTGCTCAAAAATTAGGAAAAACTAAAATTATTGCAGAGACAGGAGCAGGACAGCATGGAGTTGCAACAGCAACTGTGTGTGCTTTAATGGGATTAGAATGTACTGTTTTTATGGGTGAAAAAGATATTGTGCGTCAAGCACCAAATGTAGCCAGAATGAAAATGCTAGGTGCAAAAGTGGTTCCTGCAACAAGTGGGAGTAAAACTTTAAAAGATGCTACAAATGAAGCAATTCGCTATTGGATTCAACATCCAGAAACGTATTATTTAATTGGTTCTGTGGTTGGTCCTCATCCGTATCCAGATATGGTTGCACGTTTACAAGCTGTTATTTCTGAAGAAATGAAATGGCAATTAAAAGAAAAAACAGGAAAGGAGAATCCGGATACAATTATTGCTTGTGTTGGTGGAGGTTCTAATGCTGCTGGAGCTTTTTATCATTATATGGAGGATGAAGAAGTAGCGTTAATTGCGGTGGAAGCTGCAGGTTTAGGCGTAGATTCTGGTGAAAGTGCTGCTACTTCTCAATTAGGAGAAGTTGGAATTATTCATGGTAGTAAAACCATTTTAATGCAAGATGAATATGGACAAATCGTTGAGCCTTATTCTATTTCTGCAGGATTAGATTATCCTGGAGTTGGACCTTTACACGCATTTTTATATGAAAGTAAAAGAGCCCAATTTATGAATGCAACAGACAAAGAAGCTTTAGCCGCAGCTTATGAATTAACCAAAATGGAAGGAATTATTCCTGCTTTAGAAAGTGCGCATGCTTTGGCTGTTTTACCAAAAATAGATTTCAAAAAAGATCAAGTAGTAGTCGTAAATTTATCCGGAAGAGGGGATAAAGATTTAGAAACCTACATCAAACATTTAGAAGAATAATGAATAGTTATATCGTACATATCGAAAAAGAATTATCTGACTTAAGAAATGAGTTAAAAAACCATTCATTGTATAAAAAATTGAGCACTTTAGGAGATGTGCAACTTTTTATGGAACTTCATGTTTTTGCAGTGTGGGATTTTATGTCGCTTTTAAAATCTTTACAGATTAATTTAACATGTGTTTCAATTCCTTGGACTCCTATTGAGAACGCTGAATTAGCTCGTTTTATTAATGAGATTGTTATAGCAGAAGAAAGTGACTATGATGTAAACGGGGTCATTAAAAGTCATTTCGAAATGTATTTGACTGCTATGTGCGAGGTAAATGCAGATCCGAGTAAAATCAACGATTTTATTAAAATGATACAAGCAAATGTTTCTGTAGAAAAAGCATTGGAAAATTTGAAAGTGCCTATTGAGGTAAAAGAATTTCTGAACTTTACGTTTGATATCATAAAAACAAATAAAAGTCATTTAATTGCTTCCTCTTTTACTTTCGGTAGAGAAGATGTAATCCCAGATATGTTTATAAGTATCATTGATAAAGCTTCTTTAGAAAATAGTAAATCGTACAATAGTTTTACCTATTATTTGAATAGGCATATTGAACTCGATGGAGATGAACATGGCCCTTTGTCTTTAAAAATGATGGAAGAATTATGTGGTGGCGATACACAAAAGTGGAAGGAAGTTTTAGAGACTGCCAAAAAAGCATTGCAATTAAGAATAAACTTGTGGAGTTCTATTGAGCGACAAATAATGAATAGGAATTAAAATTATTGTTATGAATTCAATTCAAGAATTATTTCAGAAAAAGGATAAAAACCTATTGTCTATTTATTTTACTTGTGGATACCCTAAATTGGAAGACACTACTAAAGTAATTTTAGCATTAGAAAAAAGTAGAGTAGACTTTATTGAAGTTGGTTTACCATATTCAGACCCTTTAGCAGATGGTCCAACGATTCAAGAAAGTAGTCAGAAAGCTTTAGAAAATGGAATTAATTTAGACATCGTTTTTGAGCAATTATCAGCAATTAAAGAGACCAATAAAACGCCTTTGGTTTTGATGGGATATCTAAATCAACTATTAAAATATGGTGAAGATAAATTCTGTCAAAAAGTTGTTGATTGCGGAATTGATACTGTTATCATTCCAGATTTGCCAATGGTAGAGTTTGAAAGGCATTATCAACAATTGTTTGAAAAACATGGAATTACAAATGTTTTTTTAATTACTCCCCATACATCAGAAGATAGAATAAAAAAGATTGATTCTTATTCTAAGGCATTTATATATGTTGTTGCTTCGGCTTCTATTACTGGAGTGAAAGGGGATATTTCTAATCAACAAGTAGAATATTTTGAGCGTATTAAAGCAATGAATCTAGAAAGTAAATTAATTATTGGTTTTGGTATTTCTGATAAAGAAACCTTTACTACTGCATGTAATTATGCTAATGGAGCCATTATTGGTTCTGCTTTTATTAAGAATTTAGGGATTAATGGAGTAGAAAGTACAGATGATTTTATTAAGCCAATAATTTCATAAAAAAAGTGAAACTTATTAAGTTTCACTTTTTTTTATGTTTAAGTCTATCTATTTAGTTTACACTAATTAGTTCTATGTCAAATACTAAAACGGCACCTCCAGGTATAGGTCCTGAGCCATTGCTTCCATATCCTAAGTTAGAAGGAATTAATAAAATACCTTCACCACCTTCTTTAAAAAGTTGAATTCCCTCTGTCCAGCCAGCAATTACCTGATTTAATCCAATCGAGATTCCATTTGAATCACTTTGGTCAAAAACAGTACCGTCTAATAGATATCCTTTGTAAGCTACAGTAACGTTAGAATTGCTTGTTGGTCTTTCTCCTGTACCTTCATTGTTTATTACATAGTATAAGCCAGAATCACTTCTTGTTGCATTTAAATTATTATCTTCAAGATACTGTATAATATCGGCTTCAGTTTGAGCTTCAAAATGTTCATCTATTTTTTTAGAACAAGAAATAACAAGAAATAGAGAAATAAAAAGTGTTAGGTAGGATTTCATTTTAAGGTTTTTTAAATTTTAAGCGAATATACTTTGATTATTTTAATTGCTGCTTATTTAATAAGGGATAAGTATAATCTAAAGTAAACAATCTACAGTGTCTGTAAGCATATGTAATAATAAACCAAAAGCAATAACTCTAGATGGTTTAAAAAGAGTTCCTAAAGTATATATTCCAATAGCAATATAAGAATGTAAAGGATGAAAGTTAATGCTACATCTATTTGTGTCAAAAATTGGGTTTGCCAATATATGATCAAGATCTACAAACATTGTAGCAATAAAAATAAAGTAGACTTTTACCCACTGTTTTCTAAAGAACAGAAATGCGATTAATGCTGGGAAGATAAAGTGTAATCCGTAATGTGTGATGAATTTCAATGTCATTGAACAAAAATAAAGAATGAGTGTCAAATATGATTAAATTCGTATCTTTAAATTTAATAAAAACAATAACGATGAATTTACCAAAAAGAGCGGGAGATGGTCCAATAGCGATAGAATTAGAAGAGGGGAAGAAATATGCTTGGTGCACTTGTGGATTGTCTGAAAATCAACCATTGTGTGATGGTAAGCATAAAGGAACGGGAATGAGACCTAATGTTTTTTCTGCAATTGCAACCGAAACAAAATATTTATGTGCATGTAAAGTTACAGGGAACAGTCCTTTCTGTGACGGCTCACATAAGTAGTTAAAACCATTTTTGATATTGTAACACTCTGAAATCAAAAGTTGTAAACTTTGAATTTTCCTTTTTCATTTTTTTATACAATTCCATACTTCCTATCGCTCTATTTGCCGAGCCTGAAGGTGAAGTTAATGAAACGGTTTTTATAATTCTATCATTCAGTTTAAACTGATGTATTCTTGGAACGATATCAGAAACTACTTCCAATTTTAAATTGTGATCTTTTAAATGTTTTCTGAAAAAATATTCAGGACCATTTTTAGAATTTCCGCCCGTAAAAAGCAATGTGTGAACCGTTGGAAATTGTTTTAAATAATTGATTAAATTCCGTAATTGAATATTTTTCATTCCAAGATCAGAGGCGTCAATTTTATCTCTTTCGCAGGAGTCTACAATATCACAAACTCCAATTTTATTCGCTATTAAAAAGTTTTTTCGTTGTTCAATTGCTCTATGTGTATTTTCAAAATCTAAACCTAAATTATGAATCTTATCAATATACAACCAAAGTGAATTGTAATAACTACCATAACAAAAATCAACATCTTGCTTGATCAATTCTCCTGTAGTAAATCGAGGAGGAGGTAAGGTGCCAACAATTAACGTTTCAGTATTCGCTTTTATATAAGGATCATATGGATGCTTATGGAAGAACAAAACCTAATAAGATTGCTCTTCAATACTCTTGGTGATTTCAGAAACTATTTCACCAGTATGCTGTGTCGTCTTACTTTCAATAAGCATAATCTTACATTCTTCAGTAGATGATACACGGTGATTCACACCTTTTTTGACAATATAGATGTCTCCAGTATTCATAGTAAAACTTGGTTCGTTTTCAACTTCCATTAATAGAGAGCCTTTAAGAATTAAAAATAATTCATCTTCACTTTCATGATTATGCCATGGAATATCTTCGCCTTTAATTTTGGCAATCTTAACAAACTTATTATTTACTTCTCCAATGATTTTTGGAGAGAAATAATTCTCAATCGTAGAGAATGAATTTTCAAGATTTACTTTTTTATTTGACATACGAATTCTTATTTTTTTACAGGTTCAACATCTAAGTATTTATCCATTAGATAAATTAATGAGGTCATCGCTGCACTTCCTAATTCAAGTTCTCTAAGATTTACTTTATCAAAAGTATCTATAGAGGTATGATGATAATCAAAGTAACGTTGAGAATCTGGTTTGTAACCTGATAATGTAATTGTCTCGTTTTTTAAAGGAGTGATATCTGCACCAGCTCCACCTCTTGACCAGTCTGTTAA
>CAJXUO010000082.1 GCA_913061425.1 uncultured Lutibacter sp. | reverse complement strand
CATAAAAAGTCATTGGAACTATTGGTATTTGATGATCTATTGCCAGTGCAAATGCTCCATTTTTAAATTCGCTTAAAACGACACTTTCATCACTTGGGACAAGACCTTCTGGAAAAATACAAATACTCATTCCTTCATTCAGTCGTCTTTGCGCTTCCGCAAAAACACGCTTTCTACTTTCTGCATCACTTCTGTTTACCAATATACTTGATCTCTTAAAAATAAGTCCAAAAAAAGGTATTCTTCTTAACTCTGCTTTCCCTACAAATACTAGTGGTTTTTTAACTATTGCCAACATCAACATAACATCTATCATTGATGTATGATTGGCAATAAACATATAACTTTTATCCCTATCTACTTTTTGTTGTTCTGAAATTATCTTGGCTTTAAAGCCCATAACAAACAACAAGGTTTTCCCCCAAGCATGGGCGATTTTATAGAAGGTAGAATACCAACTTTCTTTATACGTAGTGATTAATAATAACGGAAAAGCAAATAACACCGTTCCTACAACCCAACAATAAAACCAAAGACGCCAAATTAAAATAGCTATATATTTAAATAATTTCATGTGTTCAAAAATACATTTTTTAGACCAGTATTACTGAACTTCAAATGTTTGATTTACAGACTGTTTTGTTTAAGTTAAATTATTCATTATGTTGTATTCTATTATTATTGGAGCGATTGTGGGTTTATTGCTGAACTGTTATGAAAAGGAGTTGTTTTGGTCTTCTAATTAATTATCCTCGGTTTTTTAGCTGAATTTGTTGGAAACTGGCTATTTACCACTCTAAGTGTTGGATTTGTAGAGGGTCTTGTTTGTGATTTAGTTCAAGGGATCTTTGGCGCGGCTTTTAAGTCGCTTTTTTTATGCAGTTTAAATTGCTATTTTTGTCAAAATATATAACATTACTAATGTCAAGAATTCTTACAGGAGTACAAAGTACTGGAACACCTCATCTCGGAAATATTTTAGGAGCAATTTTACCTGCAATTAAAATGTCTAAAAGCAGTGATAACGAATCATTTTTATTCATTGCAGATATGCATTCTTTAACCCAAATAAAAGATGGAAAAACATTAAGAGAAAACACCTATAGCACTGCTGCTGCATGGCTTGCATGTGAATTAGATATTAATAAAACTGTTTTTTATCGTCAAAGTGATGTTCCTCAAGTAACTGAGTTAACTTGGTATTTAAGTTGTTTTTATCCTTTTCAAAGGTTAACACTCGCTCATAGTTTTAAAGATAAAGCTGACAGATTAGAAGATGTAAATTCTGGATTGTTTACCTATCCAATGTTAATGGCTGCAGACATCCTTTTATATGACGCTGAGATTGTTCCTGTAGGAAAAGATCAATTACAGCATCTCGAAATGTCTCGCGATGTTGCTAATAGATTTAACCATCAAATGGGTGACACTTTAGTTCCCCCAGAAGCAAAAATTCAAGAAGGCACAATGTATGTTCCAGGAACTAATGGAGGGAAAATGAGTAAATCTCAAAACAATATTATCAATATATTTCTTGATGATAAAAAATTGAGAAAGCAAGTAATGAAGATTGAAACGGATTCTACGCCTCTTGAAGATCCTAAAAATCCTGATACATGTAATTTGTTTGCGCTATATAAATTATTAGCATCAGAAGAGCAAATAACAACAATGCGTTCTAATTATGAAGGCGGAAACTATGGTTATGGTCATGCAAAACAAGCCTTTTTTGAATTATTAGTAGAAAGATTTGCAGTTGAAAGAGAGCGTTATACTTATTTTATGAATAACCTTAATGAAATTGACAAGGCCCTTGAAATTGGTGCTCAAAAAGCCCAAAAGGTTGCTAATGATGTGCTGCAAAGAGTTAGAGCTAAACTAGGTTATTAAATCATCGCGAGGGCGATAGCTAAAAAATCATATTGTTACTCTGAAAATGTGTTTGCGTTTCTGAAATAAATTCAGAATGACGTAAAATATCAAAATTTTTCAAAAACTCCCAATCCAAAAAGGGCGAAATCGTATTTTGTTGGGTCATTAGCATCCAATTTTCTTAGGTTTGTATCTAGCTCTTCCAAAGCCTTCCAATCGTTTTGTTTTCTTCTGAGTAATCGTAATTTACGCGCAACATTTCCACTATGAACGTCAAGAGGACAAGATAATTTGGACATTGGAATGTCTTTCCATAGCCCAAAGTCTACGCCTGCATTATCTCTGCGAACCATCCAACGTAAAAACATGTTAATTCGTTTTGAAGCACTTCCTTTCATTGGATCAGAAACGTGTTTCATCGTTCTACTTTGATGTGAAACTTCAAAAAAAACTTTCTTAAAATTATGAATCACTCGTTTGTTATTCTCATCAACCGTAAATTGATTAAAAACACCTTCCAGTCCGTTATGATGCAGATAAATATTTTGAAGAGATTTGACAAAAAAAGAGAAATCATCACCATTAAAAGTGCGATGAACAAACGGTGCTGTTTTCTCTAAGTCAGTTTCAGAATGATTCATCACATAGTCATATGGAGAATTATCCATGATTTCGACCATTCTATTAGAGTTCTTGATGATCATTTGGCGTTTTCCCCAAGCAATTGTTGCTGTTAAAAACGCCGTGATTTCAATATCTTCTTTTTTAGTAAACTGATGTGGAATTTGAATAGGGTCTGACTCAATAAACTTAGGGCTGTTGTATTGTTCAACTTTGTTATCTAAAAATTCTTTGAGTTCTGATTTTGTCAACTATGTGAAGTTTAAAAATAATATTAATGTCCGTGACCGCCTTCTTCTTCACTGTTTTTTGCTTTAGCCAAAAGTGTAAACGCGTCCTTTAAAACAATATCCATTTTTGTAACATCTTCAGATTTATCTTCAAAAGTGACCGCCACAAAACCTTCTTCTTCGCTTCCTTTAATGATTTCGACCATTTCAAAATCATTCATCATTTGTTCGCCTTCTTTTCGACTTCCTAAAGATTTAAAAATATAATGCTTTCCCTCAAATCGCACAATAGCTTCTTCAGGAGTAGCATACTGCTCAAGAGTCTCTACTTCTATATTAGCATTGACAAACATTCCTGGTAATAATTCTTCATTATTCTCTTTTAAATGACCATGAATGGTAATTGTCCTATCGTCACGAACATTATTAGCAATTAGAAACACCTCTGCTTCCATCCATTTTTTAGGTGCATTTGCCAATCTAAAACGGATACGTTGACCAATTTTGATTAATGGAATGTCATCTTCATATACTTTAAGTTCTACGTGCAAATCTGATGCGTCTGTAATATCCATCAAGACATCCTGCGGCTTAAAATATTTTCCTGTATTGATATAGACCTCTCTAACAATACCGTTAATTGGAGAATATACATTTATAACTGAAGAAATCTTGCCGCTTTTTACGTTAGAGGGATTAATCCCAATCAACCGTAACTTACTTTCCAAGGCTTGTACATTCGCTTTATTGATAAAATAATTACTTTTTGCTTTTTGGAATACTTTTGCAGAAGTTACTTCTTCATTATTTAATATTTGCTGACGCTCAAAATCTGCTTTTAAATACTCATTCTTTGCCAATGCTTCTAAATAGTCTCTTTGGAACTCAATAAACTCTGGGTTCTCAACAGTTGCAACAACCTGACCCTTTTTTAGCTTGCTTCCTGGAAGCATTGCAGTATATTTTAAAAAACCTCCATAGGGAACTGTCACAGATATATTCCCTTGTGGCGGCACATCTATTACACCATTTACGGTGATTTCGTGACCTATTTTTCGTTTCTCTATTTTACCAATCTTAATTTCGGTTTGTGCAAACTGTGCATCAGTGAGTTCAACTATATTCTCATTTTCTGTTTCATGAGCCTCTTCAACCATAATAGTTGGTTTGTCTTTACATCCTAATACTAAAATCAGTATAGAAAATATTATTATTTTATAGTGTATATTTTTCATATCTTTAGTTATTTGCAGTAAGTTTTTCAATGGTTATTAGTGTTTGATTATATTGATTGATATACTCTAAATATTTAGTTTGTATAGTTAAAGCTCTATTAAGCCCTTGCACATATTCTATATATTCGATTTCTCCTTCTTGAAATCCACGTTGTGAATTTTTTAATAATAATTCGGCTTGAGGCAGAGCGTTGAGACGAAAAAAGGTCATGTTTTCTCTGTCTTTTTTTAATGCTTCTAAAGCTGTTTGTAACTGTATTTTTGTGTGATTAGTAACCGCTTCTAACTGTGTTTCGATTTCCTTTTTGTGAATTTTTGCAGCGTTAATATTTGATGTCTGCGACTTAAAAAAGAGTGGAATACTTAAGCCTAATTGTACGCCTGTAAAACGGTCTCCGGAATCGAATACTGTTGATGTGCCGTTTGCTGTTTCTCCATTTCCAATAAAGGATTGATTGAAATAACCTAAAGTAATATCTGGCAACATTTTAGATAATTCAACTGAACGCTCTTTGTCAGCAACATCAATTTTTGAATTATAAAATGAAATCAAAGGGTTTTTATTGACCGACAAACTATCAATCAATTCACTTGAAAAAAGTACAGGTATAACTTCTAAATCTCCTACATTAATATCAATAAGACTCTCTGAGTGTAACAAATTTTGCAACTGTAATTGATACGCCTTAATAGCCGATGCATTATCTAGCATCGCAATTTTAATATCTGCTACTTCTGCACTGGCAGTTGCTTTTTCTAAAGCATTACTTTCTCCTATTTTAAAACGCAAGTTGGCAGCATACTGAAATTTTTGGTAAATACTGTCTTGCTTCTGTAATGCGCTTTGTTTACTTTTAAAATACCACAATAGGTAATAAGCAGATTTTACCTGAGCGATCAGTTCATTTTTAACAACCTCTTGATTAAGTTCGCTAGATACTATTTTTGCTTTAGAAAGTTTGCTTTGATTACCATACAACGTTGGAAACGCAAAAGTTTGGTTGATACTAAATCTCGTATCAGTATCCACTGTACTATTGGTTTGACCATACTCCAACCCAAACTGGGTTTTTGGTAAATCGAAACTAGTTCCTTTTAAAACTCGCTCTTGTTCTGTTTGCAATTTTGATATTTTAATATTTGGGTTGTTCTTTAATGCTGCTGCAATAACAGTATCAACATTGTCAAATACTTTTACTTGTGCTGTTTGAGCATTTATAGAATATATACTTCCAAAAAAACTTAAAAGCACCAACAAAATCGATTTATTCGTTTTCATTTTTAATTTTTTTTCTGAATAATAATAAAGAATTGGCAATACAATAAGTGTTAGAAAGGTTGCTGTAATTAATCCGCCAATCACTACAGTCGCTAAAGGACGTTGTACTTCTGCTCCTGAAGTTTGAGAAATTGCCATTGGCAAGAATCCTAAAGAGGCTACAGCTGCTGTCATTATTACTGGACGTAAACGTGTCTTCGTTCCTTGATAAATACGTTCAAAAACATCTAAAACACCTTCCTTTTTAAGACGGTTAAATTCTGCAATTAGCACAATACCATTTAATACTGCTACTCCAAATAATGCTATAAATCCAACACCTGCTGAAATACTAAATGGTAAATCACGAATCCAAAGTGCGAAAACACCGCCAATTGCAGATAACGGAATAGCTGTGAAAATTAAAACACCTTGTTTAATAGAACCAAAAGTGAAATACAGTAAAATAAAAATTAGTAACAACGCCATTGGTACGGCAATTGACAAACGCTGTCTTGCTTCTACCAAATTTTCAAATTGACCACCATAACTAATACTATAACCAGGAACTAAATTGACTTGATTTTCAATCTTTTTTCTAATTTCTTCAACAACACTTTCTACATCACGATTACGGACATTAAAGGCTGCTATTATTCGCCTTTGGGTGTTGTCTCGTTGTATTTGATAAGGACCATCAACTATAGAAACGGTTGCTACTTGCTGTAAAGGTATTTGTTGACCGCGAGATCCACGGATGTATAGATTTTGAACATCGGCAAGACTCGTTCTATAATCGCCTTCCAAACGGACAACCAAATCAAATTGTTTTTCACCTTCATAAACCAATCCTGCAGATGAACCTGCAAATGCTGCTTGAATAGTGCTATTTACAGATTTTATATCCAAACCATATTTTGCCAATTGAGATCTGTTATAATCAATCACAATTTGTGACACACCTGTAACTTCTTCTATATAAATATCTACAGCACCCTCAACAGTACCTGCTATTTTTCCTATTTGATTCGCATACTTTGACAATTCTTCCAAATTTTCACCATATATTTTTACAGCCACATCTTGACGCACTCCTGTCATTAGTTCATTAAAACGCATTTGGATAGGTTGTTGAAAACCAAAAGTTACTCCTGGAATAACTTCTAAAGCTTCAGCCATTTTATTTGCAAGTTCTTCTCTGTTTGAAGCTGAAAC
>CAJXUO010000081.1 GCA_913061425.1 uncultured Lutibacter sp. | reverse complement strand
CTATTATATAGTGTAAGTTTCGTATCAAACTTTTAAGTTTATATTAGAATTGTATATTTGCATTAAATTGAATTTATAAAAAAGAAAGATGAAAATAATAGTTCCTATGGCGGGAATCGGATCAAGATTACGCCCACATACATTAACAACACCAAAACCATTAACTTTAATTGCTGGTAAACCAATAGTTCAAAGATTGGTTGAAGATATTGCACAAGTAGTAAATCAAAAGATTGATGAAATTGCGTTTATTATTGGACCTGTTGCAAAAGGGTTTCCAGGAGATACAGAAGAAAGGTTATTAAAAATTGCGAAAGATTTAAATGCAAAAGGAAGCGTTTTTGTTCAAGAGCAGGCTCTTGGTACAGCACATGCAATTCAGTGTGCGAAATCAGCATTAAACGGACCATGTGTTGTTGCTTTTGCCGACACACTTTTTAAAGCCGACTTCACTTTGGATTCTAATTCTGATGGAGCAATTTGGGTAAAACAAGTTGAAGATCCTAAAGCATTTGGAGTTGTAAAATTAAAAGATGGAATTATCACAGATTTTGTTGAAAAGCCAAGGGAATTCGTTTCTGATTTAGCAATTATTGGAATTTATTACTTTAAAGAGGGAGGTTTATTAAGAGATGAAATTCAATATTTATTGGACAACGATATTAAAGAAAAAGGAGAATACCAATTAACGAATGCTCTTGAAAGGATGAAAAGTAAAGGGTTGAAGTTTGTTCCAGGAACTGTTAGTGAATGGATGGATTGTGGAAATAAAAATGTAACTGTTGAAACAAATTCTAAAGTTTTGGAGCTGCTAAAGAAAGAGGGTGAGAATTTAACATCTTCTGACGTAAAGCTTGAAAACTCAACCATTATTCAACCATGTTATATTGGTAAAAACGTAGTATTAAAAAACACAACAGTTGGTCCGTTTGTATCGTTAGGAGAGAATAGTGTTGTTGAAAATTCAACAATTAAAAACTCTTTGATTCAATCAAATGTATTGATAACGAATGCAGATTTAGATAACGCTATGATTGGCCATAATGCTACATATAACGGGAAATTTACCTCTGTAAGTATTGGTGATTATTCAGAATTACTTTAAAACAAATGATTAATAGAAGCGCAAATATTTACACACTACTGCTAATTTTTTGCGCTTCTCTTTTTAGTTTTTCTCAAGACGAAGGACTGCTTCTTCTAAAAGATACTGATGACAATCAAATAAAATTCGAAAACCATTATTTTGAATCTTTAAAATACAAGGCTATTGGTAATTATACTAGAGCAATTACTGAATTAGAAAATTGCCAACAATTATTTGCCGATAATAAAGCGATTGCTTTTGAGTTTTCCAAAAACTATTTTGAACTTAAAAAATATGGTGAAGCAGAATTATATGTAAATAAAGCGTTACAGATAGATTCTGAGAACTATTGGTTTCTTGAGCATTTAAAACAAATCTATTTAAAACAATATAATATTCAAAAGGCGATTAAAATTCAGCAAAAAATAAATCTTCAAAACCCTAAAGAATCAGAAAAACTGATACCGCTTTTTATTTGGGCTAAAGAATTTTATAAAGCATCAAAATTAGTGACAGATCTAGAATCGAGAGGGTTTAAGTCTTCAAAACTTGATAGCTATAAACAGGTCATTGAAAATTATAATAAAAGAAGGAAAAGAAGCGTGTTACCGAAATTAAAGAAGGAAACAAATTCTTTATTAGAATTAAAAGAATCATTTAAAACTGATAAAAAATACGGGATACTTATAGAAATACTCAAACAAGAAAAACTCAATTCTAATTTTGAGGACTTGCTTGTATACTCTAATGAAGGTTTAGATTTATTTCCGGCGCAGCCAACTATTTATTTATTGAATGGAAAAGCATTAAATCAACTTAAAAAATATTATGTTGCAATAGACGTTTTAAATAGTGGCATTGATTTTGTAATTGATGATGTATATTTAATAGCAGATTTTCACGAACAATTAGCAATATCGTTTGAGGCTTTAAAGGATTTTAAAAAAGCCAATAAGCATAGAGAAAAAGCAATAGTATTAAGAAAAAAAGAGTAATTATAAATGATAAAGCATTTAAAATATATATTAATTTTAAGTTTATTTATATCTTCTTGTAAGAGTAAAAAGGTTACAACAAATACTGCTAAAGCAATGTCTACAAAAAAAATAATCAAGAATCACTATGAAAACAGTTTTAGTAAGAATACAATAAACGCTCGTTTAAGAGCTAGGTATAGAGATGAAAAAAATTCACAGACAATAACTATTAAGCTTAGAATGGAAAAAGATAAAGCGATTTGGATGAGTGGAACTCTTTTAGGAATTCCATTAGCAAAAGTTTTAATTACTCCATCTAAAGTTAGTTATTATGAAAAAGTAAAAAAGACTTATTTTGAAGGTGATTTTAGTTTGTTGAGTGCATTTTTAGGTACAGAAGTAGATTTTGAAAAGGTGCAGAACCTTTTAATTGGTCAGGCGATATTGGATTTAAAAGACAAGCGTTATAATGGATCAGTTGATGAAACAACATATATGTTAGAGCCTAAAAAGCAAGACGCATTATTCGATATTTTATTTTGGTTAAATCCGATAACATTTAAGACGTATAGACAAGAAGTAAATCAGCCAATAGAGCAAAAGAGATTGGTGGTAACATATTCAGAATATCAAAATGTTTCTAATGAAGTATTTCCGAAAAAAATAAATATTATTGCGACTCAAAAAGGAGCTAAAACACAAATAGATTTAGAATATAAATTTTTAGAGTTTAATAAAAATGTTGGTTTCCCTTTTAAAATCCCTGCAGGTTATAAAGAGATTATATTAAATGAATAAAGCAAAACACATCCTTCTTTTACTATTCTTTTTTGTGAGTTTCAATTCCTTTTCACAAACAAAAAAAGAATTAGAAGCGCAGCGAAAAGAACTACAAGAAGAGGTAAACAAAATTAGAAGTTTATTATCTCAAACTAGGTCTGTTGAAAAAAGCGAGTTGGATGAGTTGTCAGAAATTAATTTACAAATTAACGCTCAAATAAAGTTGATAAATGCATTCACTGCCGAATCAAAAGCGTTAAATAAAGAAATTTATGGAAACGAAAGAGAGCTAAAAAAACTTTCTAACGAGTTAAAAGTACTGAAAGATGATTATGCGTCTATGATTTACAAATCATATAAAAGTAAATCGAAGAATAGTAGAATTATGTTTTTACTGTCTTCTCAAAATTTTCACCAAGCCTTTAAAAGAGTACAGTATATGAAGCAGTATACTGATTTTAGAAAAGCTCAAGGAACTCAGATACGTAAAAAAACAGATGAGTTATTGATGTTAAACGATACACTTACCATTAGAAAAAAAGAAAAAGAAATTTTAGCTGTTGAAAATAAAAATCTCAAAGAAAAAATTGAAAAGCGAAAAGAAGAGCAAAAAGAAGTTGTCAATAAAATAAAAAAACAAGAAAAAAAGTATATCACACAGATTAAGAGAAAGCAACGTGAAGAAATGAAGATTGATAAAAAAATCAAGAAAATTATTCAAGATGCTATCAATAAATCAAATGATAACACTACAAATTCTAAAGGATTTTCATTGACTGCGGAGGCTAAACTTTTAGCGGTTAAATTTGAAGGAAACAAGGGGAAATTACCTTGGCCATTGAAAAAAGGAGTGGTTTCTAGACGCTATGGGAAACAGGCGCATAAAACGTTACCAGGAATTACAATTGAAAGCAATGGAGTCCATATAAGAACTGAAACCGATACGAAAGCAAGAGTGATTTTCGACGGAACAGTTTTACAAATTCAATCTGTAAGTGGTAAAAAAGCAGTATATATTCAACACGGAAATTACATATCTGTTTATAATAATTTAGAAACGGTAACTGTAAAAAAAGGAGACAAGGTAATTACCAAACAAAGTCTCGGAAAAGTGTATACGGATAAAATATCAAAAAAAACAATATTAAAATTCCAGATTTGGAAAAATACAACTCGTTTGAATCCTGCTGATTGGATTTATAAGATGTAGCTATTTATTTTCCAAATAAAGCTTTCAGTTCCGTTGCGTCATCTGGTTTCATTTTGCCAGCAACAACTAAACTTAATTGTTTTCTTCTCTTTGCTCCCATAAAACGTTCTTTTTCAAGATCTGTTTCTGGAATAAGTTGAGGAACCTTTACGGGAGATCCAGTTATATCAACAGCAACGAACGTATAAATACCTTCATTTACTTTAGTTCGTTCACCAGTCTCTCTATCTTCAATCCATACATCTACATAAATTTCCATTGAAGTTTTAAAAGCACAAGAAACTTTAGACTCAATAGTCACAACACTTCCTACAGGAACTGCTTTATTGAAAGCCACATGATTTACAGATGCTGTAACCACAATTCTACGAGAATGTCTTTGAGCAGAAATACTACAAGCACGATCCATTCTTGCAAGTAATTCACCTCCAAAAAGGTTGTTAAGAGCATTGGTTTCGCCTGGTAAAACCATATCCGTTAATATGGTTAATGAGTCTTTTGGGTTTTTTGCTTCCATTGAGAAAATTTCAGCAAAGATATACCAAAGGGAAATAGTTGCAAAGCAACAAGTAGATAAAGTTTTTAAATTTTAGATTAAAATTCTTTTACAAGAAGCCAAGCGTCAGAAGCAACAGTACGCTTAATGATTCTTAAATTTTGTAGCGCATCAAGTCTATCACTAAAACTACCATATGAAACTTGAGTTAAATTCCATTTATTAATACCCAAAATTTGTGCATCATACCCTTTTTCAAGTAGTTGCTTCACCTTTTTTTTTGCATTTCCAGGCTCTCTAAAAGCACCAGCAATTACATGGTAATTTTGAACCTCTTTAGCAATATTTAAAGTAATAACCGGTAAAGGATTTTCGATTACAAAAGTTGCTTGTTGAATCTTCTTTTCAACAGATTGTTGTAATTCGTGTTCTGCTAAAAGTTGATTTTGGTATTGATTTTCATTATATGTTTTCCAACCAAAACTTCCAACAGCAAAAATAATAGCAATAGTAGCAGCATATTTTAAAAATACGGGTGCTTTTCTATTTCTTTTTTCTTCACTATTTAATTCAACAACAGCCGACTCTAATTTTGAAGTTCTTTCCTTGTATTGCAATCTTTTTATAGCAGGAGAATTAAAAGAATTCAACCCAAAAGAACTTGTTAAATAATTAACAGAAGTTGCGGGTTCAAAAATAATTTTTTTGTCTTTGTTTAACGAAAGAGATCCGATTTTAGTAATTTCAATAGATTCATTTTCTATTGTTTGATTCCACTCTTGAATTTCTTTTTCAATTTTAGAAACAGCATCATTAAAAGGAATTTTCTCTGCAGAAGCAATATAGTTTGCCAATAATCCATCATTATTTTTCAGATGACTATTAAAAGTTATCTGTTTTTTTGGCGGATAAAAAGTATGTGTAAAGTGATTAACTTTTGCTGAGGTTTCATTAGTTATAAAACCACCAAAATTGGGTACAATTACACATTCATATCTGTATAATAAATCGCTTATGTAATTGGATAATTTCATGACTAAACAAATGTAAAGCAAACGAATTGCTCGCTTGACGTAAAGGTATCATATTTATTAACAATTCTATTCTAATTCTATTTTTTATTCAAGTCTTTGTATCTTGTTCAAAAAAATTGTTAAACTCTATGCGTGAAGAAGAACTCGTGGCTATTTTGGCGCTCCAAAAAGTCAAAGGAATTGGCGATATTATTGCTAAAAAATTAATTACTCATTGCGGAAGTGCCCAAAATGTATTTGCAGAAAAACGGACCCTTTTAGAAAAGATAAATGGCATTGGAACTTTTACAATCAAAAACTTAGCCGACAAGAAATATCTTTTAAATGCCGAAAAAGAATTTAAGTATATTTCTAAGCACAATATTAAAACCACTTATTTTCAGGATGATGATTTTCCAAATCGCCTAAAACATTGTCCAGATGGACCAATTTTATTATTTCAAGACGGAAATATAAATCTTCAAAACGAACGAATAATAAGTATTGTTGGAACTCGAAAAATGACCAATTACGGTAGAGATTTTATCAATCAATTAGTTGAGGAAATTGCACCATACAATCCAGTTATCGTAAGTGGTTTTGCATATGGAGTAGATATTACAGCACAAAAAGCCGCTATAAAAAACAAACTACAAACCATTGGCGTGTTGGCTCATGGTTTAGATCAGATATACCCAAAAATACATAAGAAGTATATAAATGAAGTCAATGAAAATGGAGGTTTTTACACCGAATTTTGGCATGATGAAGAACCTCTTCGTGAACATTTTTTAAAACGAAATAGAATTGTTGCAGGAATTTCTGAAGCAACAGTTATTATAGAGTCTGCTGAAAAAGGAGGTTCGTTGGTTACGGCAGATATTGCAAATT
>CAJXUO010000080.1 GCA_913061425.1 uncultured Lutibacter sp. | reverse complement strand
ATATACTATAATTAACTAAAATTCAACTTAGCTTGCCTGTCATACATTACAATACTTCCGGCAACCGAAACATTGAGACTTTCTATAGATTTAAACTTGACTAAAAAATGTGATTTTTCAATGGCTTTTTTAGACAAACCATTGTCTTCCGCTCCTAATAAATAAACACATCTTCTAGGATGTTCGAAAGATTCTAACTGAACCGCTCTGTCATCTAATTCAACACCTACAAGCCTGGCGCTTTTTGGTAAATGCTCATAAAAATCTTCAAATGTAGCGTAATGAAAATACGGCATTGCACCTACTGCTTTTCTTGTATCACTCGCTTGATTCGCATAGCGGTTTCCAATAGTAAAAATAAAACTAGCGCCCATATTTTGAGCAGAACGCCACAAAACACCTAAATTTTCTGGTGTTTTCCCATTCTGAATTCCAATTCCAAAAAAACCTTGTTCTAAATTATTTACCATTGTTTTTGGTCAACATCCGTTTAATCTCGTTCAATTTCATCAACGCCTCAATTGGAGTTAAAATATTAATATTTGTTGATAAAATTTCTTCTTTAATATCTTCTAAAAGCGGATCGTCAAGTTTAAAGAAACTTAACTGCAAGTCATTTTCTTGTGCTTTTTTAAGTTTGTTTTTTATGTCTTCAGAGGAATGACTTTTTTCTAAATTTTTCAACATTTTTTGTGCTTTATGCACAACTGTCGAAGGCATTCCCGCTAATTTTGCTACATGAATTCCAAAACTATGCTCACTTCCTCCGGCAACTAATTTTCTTAGAAAAATGACATTGTCCTTCAACTCTTTTACTGAAACATTGAAATTTTTGATACGGTCAAAAGTTTCAGTCATATCATTTAATTCATGATAATGCGTAGCAAACAATGTTTTTGCTTTGGTTGGGTGTTCATGAAGGTATTCGGCAATAGCCCAAGCAATAGAAATTCCATCATACGTACTCGTTCCTCGACCAATTTCATCTAATAAAATTAAACTTCTATCAGACAAATTATTTAAGATACTTGCTGTTTCATTCATTTCTACCATAAAAGTAGATTCGCCCATAGAAATATTATCACTCGCTCCAACTCTTGTAAAAATCTTATCTATAACACCAATTTTAGCGTTTTGAGCAGGAACATAACTTCCAATTTGTGCTAATAAAACGATTAAGGCTGTTTGACGTAAAATTGCAGATTTACCACTCATGTTTGGTCCTGTAATCATGATTATTTGCTGCTGATTTCTATTCAAGACAACATCATTCGCGATATATTCTTCACCAATTGGTAATTGTTTTTCAATTACAGGATGACGACCATTCTTGATTTCTAAATCAGTACTTTCATCAATTATTGGTCTGATATAATTATTGTCTTTTGCCGTTTTAGTAAATGAACATAAACAATCTATTTGTGCAATTAACTGTGCGTTTTTTTGAACTGGAGAAATAAATTGTAGTAAAAACTGAACCAAATCATTAAATAACTGTAGTTCTAATTTTCCAATTTTCTCTTCCGCTCCTAAGATTTTAGTTTCGTATTCCTTCAGTTCTTCTGTAATATAACGTTCAGCATTTACAAGCGTTTGTTTACGAATCCACTCTTCAGGAACTTTGTCTTTATACCTATTTCTAACTTCTATATAATAACCAAATACATTATTAAAAGCGATTTTTAATGATGATATTCCTGTGCGCTCTATTTCTCTTTGGAGCATTGCATCTAAATATCCTTTTCCTGAAGTAGAAATCGCTCTTAATTCATCTAATTCAGCAGAAACGCCACTTGCTATTGCATTCCCTTTATTGATGTTTACAGGTGCGTTTTCTGCAAGTGTTTGTGTTATTTTCTGAATCAATAATTGACAATCATCTAATTGATTTCCAATGTTTTTTAAGAATGAATTATTACTCTTTTCCGATGCAACTTTTATTGGAAGTATCGCTTTTAAAGAATCTTTTAGTAACACGACTTCTTTTGGGCTAATTTTTCCAGTAGCAACTTTAGATATCAATCGTTCAATATCACTAATCTGATTTATTTGATAGGTAGAAAGTTCATAGAAATCATCGTTGTCCATCAAATATTTTACGATCTCATGGCGTTGTTTAATTTGTTCTACATTTTTTAAAGGAAGCGCCAACCAACGTTTAAGCAAACGTCCTCCCATAGGTGAAATCGTTTGATCAATAATATCCAGTAGTGTAACCGATTCAATAGAATTTCCTGAATATAATTCTAGATTTCTAATCGTAAATCTATCCATCCAAACATAATTATCTTCTGCAATTCTATTAATAGAAGTAATGTGTTTTAATTGATTATGCTGCGTTTCTGAAAGGTAAAATAGGATTGCTCCAGAGGCAATAATTCCTTCAGACAAATCATCTATACCAAAACCTTTTAAAGATTTTATATTAAAGTGATTTGTTAAATTTTCTAGAGCGTAATCGGTTTTAAAAACCCAATCATCTAAATAAAAACGATTGAATCTATCGCCAAAAACCTCCATAAACTTAACTTTATGTTGTTTCTGAACCAATATTTCACTCGGCTGAAAGTTTTGAAGTAACTTATCTATATATTCTGAGTTTCCTTGAGCGGTTAGAAATTCGCCAGTAGAAACATCTAAAAATGAAATTCCTAATTTTCTTTTTCCAAAATGAAGTGCTGCTAAAAAATTATTCGTTTTGGCATGTAAAACCTCATCATTTAAGGCAACTCCTGGAGTAACCAATTCTGTGACGCCTCGTTTTACGATATTTTTTGTCATCTTAGGATCTTCCAGTTGATCACAAATAGCAACTCTACATCCTGCTTTTACTAATTTGGGTAAATAGGTGTTTAACGAATGATGTGGGAATCCTGCAAGGGCAATTTCACTTTCACTTCCTGCACCTCTCTTTGTTAAAACAATTCCAACAATTTTAGCACATTTTACAGCATCTTCACCAAAAGTTTCGTAAAAATCTCCCACTCTAAAAAGCAACATTGCGTCAGGATATTTCACCTTTATAGCATTGTACTGCTTCATTAATGGAGTCACTTTTTTTACTTTAGTCAAGATTAATTAATTAGATGTGAATTGCGAATTTAATACTTTTGGGAGTTAAAAATAAGATATGAATCAAGAAAAATTACTTTTCTTTATCTCTCATTTTATCAAGATTTTCTTTAGTTATCATATAGTCTTTCACCTCTTTATCTTTCCATCGGAAATAAGAAAAAAGAGGAATTACTAGAAAGAACACCCCTACAACTCCAAACCCTATAAATTTTTGAGAAGCGTCACTATCAGAAAAGTAACCATAAAAAATGCTTCCGAAGGAAAGAATTGCTAAAAATAAGATGCTGTATTTCATGTGTCTATATTTATTATTTTTTGAAGGTCACATGCTGTTCGCTATTAGTTATTCTCTTAAATCTAATAAATTTTACATGCTTGTTTCATAACGCTAAACTACAAAAAATCAATGGGTAACTTCAATCAATTTCTGCCTATAAACTGTCAATAATTTGGATTTTGAAATAAACCCATGGTATTTACCCTTTTTAATTACTGGCAAGTTCCAAGCTCCACTATATCTAAATTTCTTCATTATTTGCTGCATAGAATCTTTATCGTAATCTATTACGTCTGGAGCGCTATGCATTAAATCTGACACCTTTGTAGATTCGTAGAGGTTCGTTTCAAACATAATATTCCGAATATCATCCAACAAAATAATTCCTAAAAATTCTTTTTCATCATTTACAATCGGAAATATATTTCGTGTTGATTTTGCAACTCCTTTTTTTAATATCTCCCCTAAATTCGCTTCAACGGAAATTGTTTTAAAATTAGTTTCAATAATTTTATCTAGGTTCATCATCATCAACACATTATTATCTTTATTATGTGTTATCAACTGCCCTTTTTTAGCTAATTCAGAAGTGTAAATTGAATTTGGAATAAAATATTTAGTGACCGCAAATGAAATCGCGGTTACGATCATTAACGGAACAAAAAGCTCATAGCCTCCAGTAATTTCTGCAATTAAAAATATCGCTGTTAATGGAGCGTGCAAAACTCCCGCCATCAATCCGGTCATACCAATAAGTGTGAAATTTGATTCTGAAACTTGAAATCCTAATCCAATATTATTAATCACTTTAGCAATTACATTTCCTAGAGCGCTACCCATAAATAATGTTGGAATAATAATCCCTCCAACTCCTCCTGCAGCAAAAGTTGTTGTCATTGCAATAGCCTTAAAAATAATAACGCCTGTTAATAGCATAATTACAACCCAAATATTATCAGTATATGCATCAAAAGGCGTTTCCCCTAAAGCGGCAATATGGTTTCCGTCCAATAAATTATTAATCATGCTATACCCTTCTCCATATAAAGGAGGGATAAAGTATAACATTATTCCAATTGCAATTCCACCTACAATCAGTTTATACATTCGGTTTTTAATACGTTTAAAAAAAGCAGTAATTAAGAAGTACATTTTAGTAAAATATATGGATGCAATTCCTGTCATCAATCCTAAAAAAACATAAAACAATATATCTTTTATTACAAATTCATCTTGTAATTCAAATCCCAATAAAACATGAGTTCCTTGGAACAAATACGACATTAGTACTGCGGAAATAGAGGCTAATAATAATGGAATTAGAGAGGCGAAAGCTAAATCTAAACTGAAAATTTCTACTGCAAAAATAATTGCTGCAATTGGCGCTTTAAACATTGACGACATTGCGCCTGCTGCTGCACAACCAATTAATAGCATTCGTGTTTTTGTATTCATATGAAACACTTGCGAAAGATTGGCTCCAATTGCGGAAGCGGTGCTTACGGCTGGACCTTGTAACCCTACAGAACCACCAAAACCAGCAGTAATTGGAGCTGCAATTAAAGAGGCTAAAATTTTATACCGCTCTATGATTCCGTTTCTTTTTGAAATAGCAAAAAGGGTTGATGTTATGCCGTGACTTATTTCCTTTTTTAGTATATATTTTTGAAAAATAAACACTAATAAAAGACCAATAATTGGAAAAATGAAATACAGTGTTGTTTGGTAATCTTTTATAAATTTACCTTCAAGAAGAGATTGAATAAAATAGGTAAGGTTCTTTAAGGTTACCGTAACTAATCCCGCCAACAAACCTACTAAAATACTCAATAAGTAAACGAAATTTCGTTCAGAAATATGTTTGTATTTCCAGATAAGAAATCGTGTTAAAACTTTGACTTGTGGCATTTTATAAAGGTATTAAAATAAATTTTATTTTTAACAAAAAAACAGTGTAGAAATAAATGGCAATCTCGACTATACCTTAACCACATCGATAGAAAAAAGGGCTAGAATAAAAAATCCTACTTTCGTAGGATTTGATTCTTTAAGCTTTTAAGTTAAGTTTCAAACTCAATTCAGTCAACTGTGCATCATCAATTGGAGCAGGAGCGTCAATCATTACATCTCGTCCAGAATTATTTTTAGGAAACGCAATGAAATCACGAATCGTTTCTTGTCCGCCTAAAATAGCAACCAATCTATCTAGTCCAAATGCCAAACCTCCGTGAGGTGGTGCGCCATATTCAAAAGCATCCATTAAGAACCCAAATTGTGCTTTTGCTTCTTCATCAGAAAACCCAAGATGCTTTAACATGGTTGCTTGCATTTGCTTGTCGTGAATTCTAATAGAACCTCCACCAATTTCGTTTCCGTTTAATACTAAATCATATGCGTTTGCTTTTACAGCTCCAGGATTTGTATCAAGCAGTTCTAACTGACCTGGTTTTGGAGATGTAAACGGATGATGCATTGCATGATAATGTCCTGTTTCTTCATCTAACTCTAATAATGGGAAATCGATTACCCAAAGTGGTGCAAATACTTTTGGATCTCTCAACCCTAAACGTTCTGCAAGTTCCATTCGTAAAGCACTTAATTGCGCTCTTACTTTATTGGTGTCACCTGATAAAACACATACTAGATCACCGGCTTTTGCACCAGTAACTTCAGCCCATTTTGCCAAGTCTTCTTGGTCGTAAAACTTATCAACTGAAGATTTAAATGAGCCATCATCGTTACAACGAGAATAAATCATTCCAAGAGCGCCAACTTGTGGGCGCCTCACCCAATCAATCAATTTATCAATTTCTTTTCTTGTGTATGTATTTCCTCCAGGAACTGCAATTCCTACAACCAATTCAGCATCGTTAAATACTTTGAATTCTTTGTGTTGAGCAACTTCATTTAATTCTCCGAACTCCATTCCAAAACGAATGTCTGGCTTGTCATTTCCATACAAGCGCATGGCGTCGTCGTATAGCATTCTTGGAAATTTATCAACTTCAACACCATTCACTTCTTTTAATAAATGACGCGTCAATCCTTCAAATACATTTAAAATATCTTCTTGTTCTACAAATGCCATTTCACAGTCAATCTGTGTAA
>CAJXUO010000079.1 GCA_913061425.1 uncultured Lutibacter sp. | reverse complement strand
GGTATTAAAATGTGCGTTTTTAAGTAACTGTTCAGGTTTGTAAGTTGATTCTATTATTGGCATTAATATAATTTGATGGCTTGTGTCATTCTGAACATAGTTTACAGTATGATGAATCCTGATTGTTTAGATTCTTCATTTCACTTTGTTCATTCAGAATGACAATTAGTTTATTATAAATAATCATCCAAAAATAGTATATTTACTTAAATTTTTTGACCAATGAAGAAACACATTCCAAACTTAATTACTTTACTCAATTTATTATCAGGAACAATCGCTGTGATGCTAGCAGTTGAAGGCAATTTAGTTTTAGCTGGTGTTTTTGTGTTGATCGGTATTTTCTTAGATTTTTTTGATGGATTAGTTGCAAGAATTTTGAATGTGCAAAGTGAATTAGGAAAACAACTCGATTCATTAGCAGATATGGTGACAAGTGGAGTAGCACCTGGAATAATCATGTATCAGTTATTGAAGCAATCTTCAGTTTTATGGAATGAAGAAGGGATATCGACTACTTCTTTATTTACTGAAGGAATAGCATATCTACCTCTTTTAGGATTGATAATCACATTAGCATCTGCATACAGATTAGCTAATTTTAATATTGATGAACGTCAATCTACTTCGTTTATAGGGTTGCCAACTCCTGCAGCAACATTATTTGTTATATCACTGCCATTTATTATGCAGTATAACTCTTGTGATTTTGCTGTGGAATTAATTCAAAACAAATGGTTTTTAATTGCAGTTACTTTAGTACTAAGTTATTTAATGAATGCGAATATTCCATTATTTTCACTGAAGTTTAAAGACTTTTCTTTTAAGAATAATGTGATAAAGTATGTCTTTATTTTACTGTCTATTATATTACTTGTTTTGTTGCAATTTGTTGCAATACCAATAATCATAGTCTTGTATGTGTTGTTTTCTGTTGTTTAGAATTTGATGAAGAAGTAGATATATGAATATTGTAAATTTAATAATTGGAATATTTCTAATAGTTTGGGGAATATATTCTTTGCGGTCTGGTTATAAGAAAAAAAATAGAATAACTGGAGTTATGATGCCGTCTGACACTTACCTTTCGGAAAAAATTTTAGGCGAGAGAGGAAGTAATATATTTTGGAATTATTTATGGGGAGTTATAGAATTGTTTATGGGAATTGTACTAATCTGGTTTATTTAGTCAATAAACTATTCATATATCAAGTATTATAAAATGATTTGCCTATCGCGCTGCGATTTAAAACTTCTTCTTTTTCAATTCAAAGTCTTTTCCAAGATATACTCTACGTACCGTTTCATCTTGTGCTAATTCTTCAGGAGTCCCTTCTTTCAATATTCCACCTTCAAACATCAAGTATGTTTTATCAGTAATAGCAAGTGTTGCTTGTACATCATGGTCGGTAATTAAAATACCAATATTTCTGTTTTTTAGTTGCGCTACGATACTTTGAATATCTTCTACTGCAATTGGATCAACTCCTGCAAAAGGTTCATCTAATAGAATGAATTTAGGGTCAGAAGCTAAACAACGTGCAATTTCTGTACGTCTTCGTTCACCACCAGACAATAAGTCTCCACGGTTTTTGCGAACATGTCCTAATCCAAACTCTTCAATGAGTTCTTCCATTTTATTCTTTTGAGCACGTTTAGACAACTTTGTAAATTGTAATACAGATAAGATATTATCTTCAACCGATAGCTTTCTAAAGATAGATGCTTCTTGTGCTAGATATCCAATTCCTTTTTGTGCGCGCTTATACATTGGTGCAGCAGTAATCTCTTCATCATCAAGGTAAATATGCCCATCGTTTGGTTGAACCATACCAACAATCATATAGAAAGAAGTCGTTTTTCCAGCACCGTTTGGTCCCAAAAGCCCAACAATTTGACCTTGTTCAACTTCTAAAGAAATGCCTTTTACAACCATTCTACTTCCGTATTGTTTCTGAATATTTTCTGCTCTTAAAATCATAGTTTATCTGGCCTATTTATTCTTTTTCTGCTGCTGTTTTATAACTCTTTTCGATATAAAAATACTAATTTCATACAATATCATGATTGGAATTGTCACAACAACTTGACTCGCAATATCTGGAGGCGTAATTATAGCAGAAAGTATTAGTACTAATACTAACGCCATTTTTCTGTATTTCTTTAAAAAAGGTGGAGTTACTAAGCCCATTTTTGTTAAAAAATAGATAATTACAGGAAGTTCAAACATTAATGAAACTCCAAGTAAAGTATTGGTAATTAGATTTATATGAGTTGTAAAATCAAATTTATTTTCTATTAAATCTGTAATTTTAAAGTTGTAGAAAAAATATACAGAAAGTGGTGCAATTACATAGTAACTAAATAACACACCAATAAAAAATAGAAATGATGCATAGAAAATAAAAGCTCTTGATTTTCTACGTTCCTTTTTATGTAATCCTGGACTAATAAAACGCCATATTTCCCATAAAACATATGGAAAGGAAACAATAAGGCCTAATATTAATGAGGTCCAAATAAGATTCATTAATTGTCCTGTAGGTGCTAGACTCTGTAGACTTGTAGTAAATGTGACTGTACAAAAATTACTTTCAAATCCAAAGAAATGTGCTCCATTACAAAGCCATTGATATGTTGGAAAGTTTTCGCTTAAATGTGCTAATAGAAAGTCTTCGTAAATGGTTTCTGCAAATGTGAATATTGCAATAGCAATTATACTAATAACAGCAAATGAACGGACTAAATGCCATCTTAATTCTTCAAGATGATTTAGAAATGACATATCATTTGTATCTTTTGCCATTTTTTAAAAAATTCCTTCTTTAATTAAATCGTGCAAGTGAACAATACCAGCATATTTTCCATTGTCTTCTGCTAATATTTGAGAAATATTATTTGATTCCATAACTTCAAGAGCATCAACAGCCATTGTGTTTACATCTATTGTTTTTGGATTCAAACTCATAATATCTTTAGCGGTCAATGATGAAAAATTATCATTGTTTTTAAGCATTCTTCTGAGATCACCATCTGTAACAATACCTACAATTTTAGTATTATCTAATACTGCAGTTGCACCTAAGCGTTTCTCAGAAATTTCAATTATTACATTTTTTACTGATGATGTTATTGATACTTGTGGTTTATCATTTTTTTCAACTAAATCAGAAACACGTAAATATAATTTTTTACCAAGTGCTCCTCCAGGATGATACTTTGCGAAGTCTTTGCTACTAAAATCGTTTAAATCTAATAGACATACTGCCAACGCATCACCAATAACCATTTGTGCAGTTGTACTTGAAGTAGGTGCCAAGTTATTTGGACACGCTTCTTTTTCTACATACGAGTTTAATACAAAATCTGCTTCTTGACCTAAAAATGATTTAGGATTACCAGTTAAGGCAATAATTTTATTACCATACCCTTTAATTAAAGGAACTAACACCTTTATTTCAGGAGTGTTACCACTCTTAGAAATACAGATAATAATATCATTAGTTAAAATATTCCCTAAATCGCCATGTATAGCATCTGCAGCGTGCATAAATATTGCTGGTGTTCCAGTTGAATTTAAAGTGGCTACAATTTTGTTAGCTACTATGGCACTTTTACCAATTCCAGTAATGATTACACGTCCTTTAGAATTGTGAATAAGTTTAACGGAACTTTCAAATGAATGGTCAACAAAATGTGTTAAATTCGCAATAGCATCACTTTCAATAGTGATTGTTTGTTTTGCAAGTGCAATTATAGATGTATTAGTTTTCAAAAAAATAGTTTTTTTGGATTCAAAAAAATGTTATAGCTTTAGTTGCAAATGTATCTAAAATTAGATTAATAATATATAGTTTGTGAAGGAAATTGACTTACATGCAGCGCTGAAAAAATATTTTGGTTTTTCTCAGTTTAAAGGATTACAAGAGCAGGTTATAAAAAGTTTGCTGAGAGGCGAGAATACATTTGCCATTATGCCAACTGGTGGAGGGAAATCAATGTGCTATCAATTACCTGCGCTAATGCAAGAAGGAACTGCTATTGTGGTTTCTCCCTTAATTGCTTTGATGAAAAATCAAGTAGATGCTATTCGTGGAATTTCTTCGAATCATGGTATTGCACATGTTTTAAACTCTTCATTAAATAGAGGTGATGTAGCCAATGTAAAAGCCGATATTGTTAGCGGTATCACTAAATTGTTATATGTTGCTCCAGAATCACTTATAAAAGAAGAATATGTTGAATTTTTAAAATCTCAAAAAATATCTTTTGTAGCCATTGATGAAGCACACTGTATTTCTGAATGGGGGCATGATTTTAGACCTGAATATAGAAATCTAAAGTCAATTATCAGTAAAATCGATGATGTTCCAATCATTGGGTTAACTGCAACAGCAACTCCAAAAGTACAAGAGGATATCTTAAAAACTCTTGGAATGAGTAATGCTACTACTTTTAAAGCATCATTTAACAGACCTAATTTATTTTACGATGTTAGACCTAAAACGGAAGATGTGAACAAGGATATTATTCGATTTGTAAAAGAATATGAAGGTAAATCTGGAATTATTTATTGTTTAAGTCGTAAGAAAGTTGAAGAAGTTGCACAAGTATTACAAGTAAACAATATAAAAGCAGTGCCTTATCATGCAGGATTAGATGCGAAAACTCGGATTAAGCATCAAGATATGTTTTTGATGGAAGATGCGGATGTTGTTGTAGCAACAATTGCTTTCGGAATGGGAATTGATAAACCCGATGTTCGTTTTGTTGTTCATCATGATATTCCAAAAAGTCTAGAAAGTTATTATCAAGAAACTGGTAGAGCAGGACGTGATGATGGAGAAGGATATTGTTTGGCGTTTTACGCATATAAAGATATTGAGAAGTTAGAAAAATTTATGGCAGGGAAGCCTGTTGCTGAACAAGAAGTAGGTCACGCTCTATTACAAGAAGTTGTTGGTTATGCTGAAACTGCAATGAGTCGCCGTAAATATTTATTACATTATTTTGGAGAACAATTTGATGAAGTGAATGGTTTAGGTGCCAATATGGATGACAATGTTAGGAATCCAAAGAAAAAAACTGAAGCAAAAAACGAAGTTAAACTGTTGATAGAAACCGTACTTCTTACGAAAGAGAAATATAAACCCAAAGAAATTGTAAATACCATTGTTGGAAATGAAAATGCGATGTTAAATTCTCATTTAACAAATGAGCAACCATTTTTTGGCAAGGGTAAAAATAAGCCAGCACTTTATTGGACGGCATTATTAAGACAAGTATTGGTTGCAAATCTAATTCGCAAAGAAATTGAAGAGTATGGAGTAATTAAAGTTACTGATAGTGGTAAAGAATTTGTGAAATCTCCATTCTCTTTTATGATGGCAGAAGATCATATTTATGAAACCAATGATGATGGAATTATTGTAAATTCTAAAAGTGCTGGAGTTGGTATAGATGAGAAACTAATGTTGATGTTAAAGGACTTACGTAAACGTGTTGCAAAAAGTCAAGGAGTTCCTCCTTTTGCTGTTTTTCAAGATCCATCATTAGATGACATGACTTTAAAATATCCTATAACTATTGAAGAACTTTCTAATGTTCATGGAGTAGGTGAGGGTAAAGCTAAAAAATTTGGAAAAGATTTTGTTGAACTAATTGGCGCTTATGTTAAAGAAAACGAAGTCTTTAGACCAGACGATTTTGTAGTTAAAAGTACTGGAGTTAATTCGTCATTAAAATTATCTATTATTCAAAATACGGATAAAAAAATACCTTTAATGGATATTGCTAAATCAAAAGGGTTACAGTTTAATGAGTTGATAAAAGAGATGCAACGTATTGTTTTTATGGGCACAAAATTGAATATTAATTATCATATCGATGATATTCTTGACGAAGATCAGCAAGAAGAAATTTTCGATTATTTTATGGAAGCTGAATCTGATAAAATTGATGATGCAATGACTGAGTTTGACGGAGATTATGAAGATGATGAATTGCGACTCATGCGAATAAAATTTTTAAGCGAAGTAGCAAATTAATAAATTAGATAACCAAGGCAACTCCAAAACCTAGAAGTATTGCAATAAACTTAGCGAAATTAAACTTATGATTTTCAGCACTTTCGAAAATTATAATTGTAGAAATATGAAGAAATATCCCTATAACTACAGCTGTAATTTCAGTTTTATAAGTAATTAAAAAAGCAACATTTCCGCCAATTAAACTCCCTAAAGGAGACATTAATGCAAACACTAAAAGTAAAAAGAGTGATTTGATAAGCGTAGTATTTGAATGCGCTAGAAAACTTCCTAAGACGATTGTGATAGGTAGTTTATGAACAACAATAGCCCATAATAATTCTTGGTGTTCGTCATGAGCAAGAGGAATTCCTTCCATAAATGCATGTAAGCACAGACTACCAAATAATATTGCAGGAAATTTATTCCCATGATGGTGTATATG
>CAJXUO010000078.1 GCA_913061425.1 uncultured Lutibacter sp. | reverse complement strand
CACTCTAATTGAGTCCCATTTCTTATATCTATTCCTGTTGGGCAAACATTAACACATTGAAAACAATCAATGCAATCTCCATGACCTAACTCTTCTCTGTTTTCTTTTTTTCTGAATTTTTTCCTACCATTCTCAGACTCACCACGCTTATGGTCATAAGCAACAACGATAGATTTCCTATCCAATAAAACTCCTTGTAATCTTCCATACGGACATGCAATGATGCAAACTTGCTCTCTGAACCAAGCAAACACAAAATAAAAAACTGCAGTAAAAATAAGTAATGGAAATAACGTTCCTAAATTATCTAATGGGTTTCCAGTGATATACTTCAATAGCTTATCACTTCCTATTAAATAAGCCAAAAATACATTAGCAATTATAAATGATACTACTAAAAATATAAACCATTTTAGAAGTCGCTTTCTTATTTTATCAGCATTCCAAGGCTGTTTCTCAAGTTTCATTTGTTTCCCTCTATCACCATCTATCCAGTATTCAATTCGGCGAAATACCATTTCAAGAAAAATTGTCTGAGGGCAAATCCATCCACAAAAAATACGTCCAAAACCTACTGTGAATAAAGTTACAAATACAACTCCAATTATCATAGAAACAACAACCAAGTGAAAATCTTGTGGCCAAAAAGGAAAACCAAAAATATTAAATTTACGTTCTAAAATATTAAACATCAAAAACTGATTTTCATTAACTTTTATAAAAGGACTAGCAATTAAAAAAATCAACAAAAAATAACTAACAATTTTCCTGTATTCGTATAGTTCACCCTTAGGTTTCTTTGGGTACACCCAAGCACGATTGCCTTTGTCATCTATTGTACCAATAGAATCTCTAAATATTTCGTTTTCAGGAGTCTCCAATATTAAACTTTTGATTAATTATCAACTTCTTCAATCCATTCATCACCTTCTGCTGCTTTAGAATCAGTAGGAGTTGTTCCTTGGAATTGTAATAAGTAACTAGAAACTTGAGCCATTTCAAGAGGTTTTAAACTTTGTTTCCAAGCAATCATACCTTTTCCATCTCGGCCACCTTCAGAAATTGTTTTAAAAACGTTTTTGATACCTCCACCTAAAATCCAATATTTATCCGTTAGATTAGGTCCTATTCCACCTCCACCATCAGCTTTATGACAGGCAACGCAATTCATCTCAAATATTTTCTTTCCAGCACTTATATCATTAATTTCAGTTAATACTTCTACTGTATTAAAGTCTACTAAGTTTTTAGCTGTTTTTTTATATTCTTCAATTGCAATCTTTGCTTCTGCATATTCCGTATTTAATTCATCATACTGATTATCACCATTAAAAACATGATATTTAAACATATAGAATACTGCAAAAACTATTGATGCATAAAACCCATATACCCACCAAGGCGGCAAGTTGTTATCTAACTCTCGGATACCATCATAGTTATGATCCAATATAATTTCATGCTCTTCCTCCATAGGTTTGCTACCAAGTAATTTCTTGTACGTAGTACTCAGCCAATCATTCTGAACTGCACATTTCTTTTTCTCTTCTTCTGATAATTTTTTAAATCGAGATTCATTAAGGTTTTTAGCAATTTTCCCATTAAATAAAACTGCCAAGAATAAAACCATTAAGGCAAATACAATTTCTGGTTTTTCAACTAATTCTAAAGCACTTATTGGTTTTGAAAAATACCAAATAACTACAAGGAGAATTAGACCAAAAAAAAATGTTTTTATATATGATTTCATGATTCTTGATTATTAGAAGTTGATTCAAAAGGGATATTACTCACCTTATTTATATATGCTTTTTTAGCAGTTAAAACCCACCAAAATAAAACTACAAAAAAGGTGAAAAATATGAGTAATGAAATAAGCGGGTAAATTTCTATTCCCGTGATACTTTCCATATGATTTTTAACAAATTTCAACATAATTTTAATTTTTTGAAGTTTCTGTTTCTTTAACTTTTATATCTGTCCCTAATCGTTGTAAATAAGCAATTACGGCAACAATCTCACGATCTCTCATTTCAATAAACTCATCTCCTCCTTCAAGTTTATCAGACTCATAAGTAGTCGCAAAATCTGGATCTGAATACAGGTTTTTTTCTATCTGAGTTCCTTGATCTGACATGCTTTGTTGCGCGTTTTCAATTTCTTCTTCTGAATAAGGAACACCCAATTTCACCATAACCTTCATTTTTGCTTCAGTTTGTGATTTATCAAGTTTGTCTCTAATAATCCACTGATATGCTGGCATGATAGAACCACTCGAAGTACTTTGTGGATCATACATATGATTCAAATGCCAATTGTCTGAGTATTTTCCACCGATTCTATGTAAATCTGGACCAGTACGCTTCGATCCCCATAAGAATGGATGATCGTACACAAACTCTCCCGCTTTAGAATATTCACCATAGCGTTCTACTTCACTACGAAAAGGACGTATCATCTGTGAGTGACATCCTACACAACCTTCACGTATATAAATATCTCTTCCTTCTAATTCTAATGGTGTATAAGGTTTTACACTACTGATTGTCGGAATATTTGATTTTACTAGAATTGTTGGTACAATTTGCACAATCCCTCCTATTAAAATTGCAATAGTTGCATAAATAGTAAGTCTGATTGGCTTACGTTCAAGCCATGTATGCCATCCCTCTCCTTTAACTCTTCTTTTTGAAACTTTTTGTAAAGCAGGTGCTTCAGCCAATTCGTCTTCAACAGTACTTCCTTGTCGAATTGTTCGAACAATATTGTAGGCCAATATGAACATCCCTACTATAAACATAGATCCTCCTATTGCACGCATCCGATACATTGGAATAATTTCAAAAACAGTTTCTAGGAAATTACCATAAGTCAACGTTCCATCAGGATTAAATTGTTTCCACATACTTGCTTGCACAAATCCTGCAACGTACATCGGTAAGGCATATAATATAATTCCTAAAGTTCCTATCCAGAAATGAAAGTTTGCCAACTTAATTGAATATAATTTAGTTTTGAACATTCTAGGCACCATCCAATATATCATCCCAAAAGTTAGAAATCCATTCCATGCTAATGCTCCTACGTGAACATGTGCTATAATCCAATCTGTATAATGTGCAATCGAATTCACATTTTTAAGAGCAAGCATTGGCCCTTCAAACGTTGCCATTCCGTAACCTGTAATTGCAACAACCATAAATTTTAAAACTGGATCTGTACGGACTTTATCCCAAGCACCTCTTAGTGTAAGTAATCCGTTTATCATTCCTCCCCAAGAAGGCATTAATAACATAATCGAAAATGCAACTCCTAAGTTTTGAGCCCATTCTGGAAGTGCTGTATACAGTAAATGGTGTGGACCTGCCCATATGTAGATAAATATCAATGACCAAAAATGTACAATTGATAAACGATATGAATATACAGGTCTATTAGCCGCTTTCGGGACAAAATAATACATAAGTCCTAAAAAAGGAGTGGTTAAAAAGAATGCTACGGCATTATGACCATACCACCATTGTACCAATGCATCTTGAACTCCTGCATATACTGAATAACTTTTCATTGCGCTTACAGGCAATGCTAAACTATTAAAAATATGAAGTACAGCTACTGTGACAAATGTGGCTAAATAGAACCAAATAGCAACGTACATGTGTCGCTGTCTTCTTTTTAAAATTGTTCCAATAAGGTTTATTCCAAAAGCTACCCATATTACAGCAATAGCGATATCAAAGGGCCATTCTAACTCTGCGTATTCTTTAGAAGTAGTATATCCTAAAGGCAATGATATTGCAGCTCCAATAATTATTAATTGCCAACCCCAAAAATTAATTTTACTTAATAAATCGCTGTACATTCTTGCCTTCAACAACCTTTGTGAAGAGTAGTAAACTCCTGCAAAAATTGCATTCCCTACAAATGCGAAAATTACGGCATTGGTGTGTAAAGGTCTTAATCGTCCAAAGCTTAACCAAGAAATCCCATCAGTCAAGTTTGGAAATAAGAACATAAATGCAAGAAGTAATCCTACAGACATTCCTACTATTCCCCAAATAATGGTTGCGTAGATAAATTTTTTAACGATCTTATTATCGTAATAAAACTGTTGTAACTCCATAATAATTAATTGTTAACCTATTTTGATTTGAATTATTTTTTTGGTTTCTCTTTTACTATTTCATCTTCAAATAGCATTCTTACTGAAGGTGTATATGAGTCGTCATACTGTCCATTTTTTACTGCCATAATAAATGCAGCAAAAAAAACAATAGCAACAACTATGCTTACGCCTAATAATATATATATAACACTCATACCTTAATTGAAGTTATAGTTCGAAATTACTTCTAGAATGATTCAAAAAATATGATATTTATCATGTTTTAAAAAAACTTAAATTGTACTTGAAAAAAGTTGAGTGTCTGGCTTGCTATTTAGTAAGTACTTATCAAAACTCATACAAACATTCCTTATAAATGCTACTGCTTCTTCAGGTACTTTTAAAGTTTTATTCTCTATCACTACAAGTTTATCTTTTTCCATTTCTTTCAACAATTCTAATGTATTTTCAATATTCGAAAATTGATGTTCTTCTTTTTGCCATGATGTAGTTAAATTACACATGATATTAAGAATGTGACGTCTAATAATTAAATCTTCTTTAGACAAAATATGCCCTCGGAATACTGGTAATTCTCCAGATTCAACTATTTTTAAATACTCTTTGGTTGTCTTTACATTTTGAGCAAAACCATACCAACTGTCACTAATTGCCGACATACCAAGACCAACCATTAATTGAGTTTCATTTGTAGTATAACCCATGAAATTTCTATGCAATTTCTTTTTTTCTGACAATTTATATAAACTATCAGATTTTAAAGCAAAATGATCCATCCCAATTTCACAATATCCCAAATCTTCAAGCATCATTTTACTTACTTCATACAACCTTCTTTTCTCCTCCCCTTTTGGTAAATGTTCTTCGTTAAAACCTCTTTGACCTACACCTTTCACCCAAGGAACATGTGCGTAACTATAAAATGAAATTCTGTCTGGAAGTAATTTTTTAGTTTTATTTATTGTATCAATAATATTATCTAATGTTTGAAATGGTAATCCGAAAATTAAATCATGACTAACTGAAGTATACCCAATTTCTCTTGCCAGTTTAGTGACTTTTTTAACCTGCTCAAATGATTGAACTCTATTAATGGCAACTTGAACTTTTTTATTATAATCTTGAACACCAAAACTTACTCGAGTAAATCCAATATCATATAAAATTTGTAATTGTTCTCTAGTTGTATTGTTTGGATGACCTTCAAAACTGAACTCATATTTACTATGCAATTCAGATTTTTTCAAAATACCTTTTATAATTTTTTCAAGGTTCACGCCAGAAAAAAAAGTGGGCGTACCTCCTCCTAAGTGAATTTCTTTTATTATTGGTTTTTCAACCAATATATCTGTATATAATTCCCACTCTTTCAAAACAGCATTAATATAACTGCCTTCTACTTCGTGTCTTTTAGTTATGTGTTTATGACATGCACAAAAAGTACAGAGACTCTCACAAAAAGGAAGGTGGATATATATACTTATTCCTTTATGATTGCTCTGAATGAAAGATTTTTGAAAAGAAGCAATCCATTTATCTTTAGAAAAACTTTGATTATCCCAAAATGGAACTGTAGGGTAACTAGTATATCTTGGTCCTGGAATATTATATTTTTTTATTAACGATTTCATAATTAAACTAATCTTAGTGCGATTTCTATCATTTCTTTAAAAGTGTGTTCTCTCTCTTTAGCAGAAGTTCTTTCATTAGTAACTAAACTATCTGAAATTGTTAAAATGGATAATGCATTTACATTATGTTTTGCTGCAGTAGTATATAAACCCGCAGTTTCCATTTCTACACACAATACTCCAAATTCTGCCCAATGTTTATAATCTTCAAAATTATCAGTATAAAACTCATCAGAACTTAATACGTTTCCTGCTTTAATTGGAATGTTTTTTTCTTTTGCTGTAATTACTGCTTTATTAAACAGCTCAAAACTTGCTGTTGGTGCATAACTTGCACCATGAAAACGCTGTGCATTGATTCCTGAAGTTGTAGAACCTGCCATTGCCAATACAATATCTCTAATCTTAACTTCTTTCTGATAAGAACCCGCAGAACCAACTCGAATTAAATTTTTAACTCCAAATTGCGTTATTAATTCATTTGCATAAATTAATGCAGATGGAATTCCCATTCCTGTCCCTTGAATTGACACTTTTTTACCATTATATGTTCCCGTAAAACCAAACATTCCACGAACTTTATTATAACACACTACATTATCCAAAAATGTTTCTGCTATCCACTTTGCTCTTAATGGATCACCAGGTAATAATACTGTTTCTGCAATTTCTCCTTTTTTCGCTCCTATATGTCTGTCTCTTATACACATCTCCGAGCCCACGAGACCTCTCTACATCT
>CAJXUO010000077.1 GCA_913061425.1 uncultured Lutibacter sp. | reverse complement strand
TTTAAATTAGCATCGCCAAAAGTATTCAAACATGCTTACGATCAAGGTGTAGAACAATTGTTGTTTCTTTCATCAACACTTATTATAACATTATTTACAGATTTACTTTATGGAATTATTGGTGGAATTTTAATCACTTTGTTTTTACATATGTTATTAGCAAAAGTTGGCTTTTGGAAGTTCTTTAAAATGATTTACAAATCTGGTTCAAAAGTGTACCGTTTAGAAAATGGTTCTTATGATGTGAAACTTAAAGGAATTAGTAACTTCTTATACGCGTTACAATTAGATAAGTTATTAGAAGAGATTCCGAAAGGAGCGACGGTGCGTATAGATATGTCAAAAACACGTTTAGTGGATTTATCTATAATGGAAAATTTAATCGATTTTAAACGAATACAAGAAGATCAAGGTGGAGATGTAAAACTTATTGGGCTAGGCGATCATGTTTCTTCTACAAGTCATAATAGAGCTTTAAAAATTGTAACTGGTCGTATAAAAAGACGTATTACACAACGTCAAATTCGTTTACAAAAACTGGCGATTGCAAACAGGTGGTCTTTTGAACGTGAAGTAGATTGGAATACTTCTTATTTGAGAAATTTTCATTTTTTTGATTCACGTCCTATAGAAATGAAGATGAACTCTTTACAAGGGTTGGATGTAAAAAATAATAGTCATTGGGAAATTGCTGATATTGTATTTGATGAAGGAGCATTGCTTGCTTTAGAAGTATATCAGACTACTGTACAAATAATAAGACTGCCATCACCTATACCAAAATTTATAATTGATAAAGAAGGTCTTTTTGATAAAGTTTTTGATCGCGTAAAAGTTTTTGCAGGAGCTAAAGGTGATATCAATTTTAAGAAACATTTCGATTTTTCAAGCAAATTTCAATTAAGTGGAGAAAATGAAACTGAAATTCGAGCTTTTTTTACAGATAACCTAATCCGTTTTCTTGAAGAAAACGAAATACATCATATAGAAAGTAATGGAGAAGCTCTGATGATTTTTAAATATATTCATGTAGCTCGCACAGATGAAGTGAAAAATATGCTTGTTTTTGCAACCCATTTATTGAGTCATATGAATTTGAAATAATCCTATCGGAAGGCAATTACGGAAATGGTGAAGGAGAATATTGGAGTTGTTTTACAACTGTAAATCCACAAACTCAAATTTATTACCACTAAACAAGCCTTTATCTGACAATTTTAAATCAGGAATCACCAATAAAGCCATAAAAGAAAGTGTCATAAAAGGGGCTCGTAAAGTGCAGCCTAAATCTTTTGCCATCGCGTCTATTTCTTGATACTCTTTCCCTGCTTCCCAGCCATTTTTAGCACTCATAATTCCAGCAACTGGCAAGGCAAGATTTTTCTTTTGATTTCCATTCACGGCGCAAACACCTCCTTTATTTTCAATAATAAGATTTACAGCACTGCATATTTCTTCATCAGATGTTCCAACAACTACAATATTATGACAGTCGTGCGCTACAGAACTTGCAATAGCGCCTTTTTTCAATCCAAAATTCTTGATAAAAGCAACTGAAGGTTTTACATCTTGATATCGATTTACAACTGCCATTTTTAAAATGTCATTTTCAACATCAGAAATTAAATTCCCATTCTTTAAAATTGCTGATGAATGAATTTCATTTGTTATTAATTCTCCATCCAATGCTTCAATCACGCGTATATTTTTCGAAGTCCCTTCAATTCTAAAATCATCAATTGATTTTGGAGAAACATTAAAATTATTTGGCTTCTCAAATGGAATTGATTCAATAAACGATTCTCCTTTTTCAGCAACCAATTCGCCATTAATATAGGTCTGTAAAACTTTAAATTCAATCAAATCTTCAACTACAATAAAATCTGCTGCATCAGCATTTTGCAACAAACCAACATTCATATTGTAATGTTTTACTGGATTGATACAAGCAACTTGCAAAACTTTAAAGACATCAATTCCCTTAGCAACAGCGCGAGCACATAATTGATTGATATGACCTACAATTAAATCATCTGGATGCTTATCATCAGAACAGAACATCATGTTTTCATAATGCTTTGGAAGTAAATCAATCAACGCTTCAAAATTCTTTGCAGCACTTCCTTCTCTAATTAATATTTTCATTCCAAGCGCCAACTTTTCATTCGCTTCATCAAATGAAAAACATTCATGGTCTGTAGATATTCCTGCAGAAATATATTTTTCAGCATCTTTCCCTCTCAATCCTGGAGCATGACCATCAACTGGTTTATTAAAATGTTTTGCCCAAGCAATCTTTTTTAAAACCTCATCATCATCAAACAAAACTCCTGGATAATTCATCATTTCAGCCAAATAATTAATATCTGGAGAAGACAACAATTCTTTAATATCATCGGAATCAATAACAGCTCCAGCAGTTTCAAAAGCTGTTGCAGGAACACAAGAAGGGGCGCCAAAATGAAATTTAAATGACACTTTTTTACCATTTTCTATCATGTAATAAACACCCTCTTTTCCAAGAACATTTGCAATTTCATGTGGATCAGAAATAGTTCCAACTGTACCATGTAAAACAGCCAATCTAGCAAATTCAGAAGGCACCAACATCGAACTTTCAATATGTATGTGTGCATCTACAAATCCTGGAAGGATATAGTGCTGAATAGTATGCTCTTTTTCTTTTACTGAAACAATTTTCCCGTCAGCAAAAGAAACTTCAGCAGAAAATATATTCTTATTTTCAATATCAACAAATTGTCCTAAAATTGTTTTCATTTATAGATGTTTTCCTTTTTCCCAACCATGTTTTCCAAGATACTGGTCGCCACTTTCTACTGCGCCGTCTTCAATAGAAGTTCCCATAGAATCATTCCAACGGTTTAAATATCCGAAAAGAGAAATAACGCCTAACATTTCTACAATTTCTCCTTCATCCCAATATTTATATAAATCTGATTTTATTTTTTCATCTACGGCATTTGGAATAACAGAAGCCGCCAAAGAAAAATCTAATGCTGCACGCTCTGCTCCATAACGTTCAGCAGCACGAATTGCATGAGCTTGACAATATCTACATCCTGTTGCATTACTAGAAACCCATGCAATCATTCTTTTTAATGCTGATGTAACATTTCCTTGATTGTCCATAACGGCCATATTCATATTGATAAATGCACGAGCAATTTCTGGTCTAATTTGCATTGTTAAAACTGAATTTGGACAAAAACCGAGTGTTTCATTAAAAAATTCTGCTAATTTTTTTACATCCGTATTTGAGTCTGGAGAAAGGGGTTTAACTAATGGCATTGGAAATATTTTATTTTAAATTGTAAACAATATTACAAAAAAACGACACATTAATTGCTTAAATTTGAAACTTAATAAACTGAAAATATGACTAAAGTAGAATTGACTTGGAAGGATAATATGCTCTTTGAATCTGAAGGTCCAGGAGGAAATGTAATGATTGATTCACCTCAAGACGGATCAGAAAGTAAAGGTTTAGGGCCAAAAGCATTAATGTTAACGGCACTTGCAGGTTGTGGGGGCTTAGATATAGTTTCGTTATTAAAAAAAATGCGTGCTGAAGTTGATGATTTAAAAATTATTGTTACTGCCGATTTAACGGATGAACATCCAAAGATTTATAAAAATGTAGTGATAACGTATCGCTTTTTTGGATCTGATTTTAAAAAAGATAAAATACAGAAAGCGGTAGACTTGTCTGTAGAAAGATATTGTGGTGTTTTAGAAATGTTCCGTAAATTTACTGATGTCGCTGTAAATGTTGAATATATAGAGGTTTAATTATAACGTCATTCTGAACTGTTTCAGAATCTCATAGTAATTTTGTAATGCGACCCTGAAACAAGTTCAGGGTGACGAAAATTGAAAAAGAAAATTTTATAAATGCGCTGGACATTAAAACCGATCCCTGAAAAAGAAAAAATAACTCAATTAGCAAAAGAATTGTCGGTTGATACTCTAGTTGCGCAACTATTAATTCAAAGAGGAATAGAAACCTTTGACGATGCTAAAAAATTCTTTAGACCTTCAATAACTGATTTACACAATCCATATTTAATGAAAGATATGGAGGTTGCAGTTGAGCGAATTGAAAAAGCAATTGAAAACCAAGAAAATATTCTTGTATATGGCGATTATGATGTAGATGGTACAACTGCAGTCTCTCTTGTTTCTTCTTATTTAAAAACCTTTTACCCGAATGTTGCGACTTATATTCCTGATAGATATGAAGAGGGATATGGTGTTTCATATAAGGGAATTGATTTTGCCCACGATAATGATTTCTCATTAATCATCGCGCTAGATTGCGGTATTAAGGCTATAGATAAAGTTGCCTATGCATTAGAAAAATATATTGATTTTATTATTTGTGATCATCATAGGCCAGGAAAAGAACTTCCAAAAGCCGTGGCTATTCTAGACCCCAAAAGAGAAGATTGTGAGTATCCTTATGACGAATTGTGTGGTTGTGGTGTGGGTTTTAAATTGATACAGGCTATTGGAGAGAGAAAAGGTCAGACCATTGATGATTTAGCCCCTTATTTAGATCTAGTAGTAACCGCAATTGCAGCAGACATTGTACCTCTAACTGGAGAGAATAGAGTCTTGGCTTATTTTGGATTGTTAGTTTTAAACAAATCTCCTAGACCAGGAATTAAAGCTATGATTCATCAAATTGATAAAAAAGAATTATCAATTACAGATGTTGTTTTCATTATTGCTCCTAGAATAAATGCTGCTGGAAGAATAAGACATGGACAATATGCAGTAGAATTGCTATCTGAAATAGATTTTGAAGAGGCATTAGAGTTTGCAAAAGAAATTGAACAGAATAATGTTGACCGAAAAGAACTTGATAAAATAATTACACATGAAGCTTTACAACAAATTGAAGAAAATAATGAACAACAGAACGCTTCAAATGTTGTTTATAGCGAAACTTGGCATAAAGGTGTTATTGGTATTGTGGCTTCTAGACTCATAGAAACCTACTATAAACCAACACTTGTATTTACAAAAAGTGGAGATAAATTAGCGGCATCAGCAAGATCTGTAAAGGGTTTTGATGTGTATAATGCGTTAGAGCAGTGCGCTGAGTTTATTGAACAATTTGGAGGGCATAAATATGCTGCTGGATTAACATTAAAGCCTGAAAATTATGAGAATTTCAAAAATAAATTTGAAGAAGTCGTTAAAAATACTTTGCCAGAAGAACTAAAGACTCCTGAAATTCTTATTGATACAGAAATTGAATTGAGTGATGTAACACCAAAATTTTATAGAATTTTAAAGCAGCTTGGTCCATTTGGCCCTCAAAACATGAGACCTACTTTCAGAACCAACAGGTTACAAGACAATGGTTTTGGGAAGCAAGTTGGCGAAGATAAAAGTCATTTAAAAGTGACTATAAAAAATGAAAGCGATACAAAGACACTTAACGCTATTGGTTTTGGTCTTGGAAGCAAAAATGAATTTATATCAAATAAGAAATACTTTGATATCGTGTATAGTATTGATGAAAATCACTGGAATGGAAACACCTCTTTACAATTGACTTTAAAGGATATAAAAAAAGGTGAGAAATAAAATTCTCACCTTAATAAAATATATCTTTTTCAGTTTTATAATGAGTAGTAATAATTTAAAACTTTTGCTACATCATGTTCTTTACTGAAATTAATTTTTTTAGCGTGGATATAAGCCTTTAACTCACTTCCTTTATCCCCTAACTTTTTTAATATTGCTTTTTTACTCAATTTAGTTTTCACATATTTTCCAGCCTTATTTTTTATATAATAACTCTTTCTAACCTTGTACTCTTGTGGTATACTATTTTGAGTTTGGTATCCTCTACTCTTATTTGGGTCAAACAAATATTTACTCTGTTCCTTAATTAAATAATTTGTTCTTTCAAGATTAAAAATTATTTCATAAAATTTAGTAGACCTATTACTCTCTTCAAATTTTGAAGATTTAATTTTGGCAAATACGTGTGGATTAATATTGTTTTCTTCATTAATTGCAAATCCAGTAACCGCTTTATCAGTAATAATAACGCCTGTTTCTTTATTTCTTCCTGCACCAATAATTAGGTTGCCATTTATTAAATTTAATTGAAGAGCATCTTGATGAGAAATAATACTATCGCTTATTACAATATAACCTTCTCTCCAATTATCATATAAATAAGGTGTTCCTTTATTCCCTGGTTTGTAGTCTATTCTAACGGCATCTCTGGAAGAGTGTGAAAAGTTATCGACTCCATTAACCACATTCTCTTGAGAAAAAGTTAAAAGGGGTAAAAGTAAAAAGGCTAAAAGTAATTTTTTCATAATGTTTAAAATTTAAATTATAGTTTACTAACATCAATAATTATACCGTAAAGTTAGATAAAAAATCTACTTTTCTTTAATTAAATAGATATAAACAGGAAAGTGGTCGCTAAATCCACCTGTGAAATTCCCATTAGACCAACTTCTAAATGGATATCCTTTATAC
>CAJXUO010000076.1 GCA_913061425.1 uncultured Lutibacter sp. | reverse complement strand
CGAGATGTAGAGAGGTCTCGTGGGCTCGGAGATGTGTATAAGAGACAGTTACTGTTGTGGCAAGTGGAAGTGGTGTTTATGAATATTCTATAGATCAAGAATTAGGGCCATTTCAAGAAAGTAACATTTTTGAAAATATCCTTCCAGGTTTTCATACTGTTTATGTAAGAGATAAAAATGGCTGTGGAGTAGAAGAAGAAATGATTTCTATTTTAGGGTTTCCAAGATATTTCACGCCAAATGAAGATGGAATTCATGATACTTGGCAAGTATTGGGAGTGAATTCTGAATTTAATAAGAATATTACTATTAAAATCTTCAATCGTTTTGGAAAAATATTAGCGCAATTCAATAGCACATCTTTTGGCTGGGACGGAACCTATAATGGAGAAAAGTCACCTTCATCAGATTATTGGTTTATCGCCACATTGCCTGACGGAAAAGAATATAGAGGTCATTTTACTTTAAAACGATAGTTTATTTTAATGTGCTTGGGCAAATTTCGTCAGTTAATTTAATATCCAGTTTTTTTATAGCACCAAAACCTCCTTTAACGTCAATTAGGTTATGAATACCTCTGCTTTTTAATATCGATGCAGCAATAACAGAACGATAACCTCCAGCACAATGTATATAGAACTCTTTGTCTGTAGGGAACTCATTTAAATAGCCATTTAATTTACTAAGTGGAGCATGAATTGCATCTTCGATATGAGAAGATGCATATTCTCCATCTTTTCGAACATCAAAAACGGAAGTTTTATTAGTGTCGATTGCTTGCTTTAAATCAGACGCTTCAACACTTTTTAAACTGTCAACTTCTTTTCCAGCATTTTTCCAAGTATCAAAACTACCTTCCAAATATCCAATTACATTATCAAAACCTACTCTTGATAATCTTGTTATCACTTCTTCTTCACGTCCTTCTGGAGCAACTAATACTATAGCTTGATTTACATTTGCTATTAAAGCACCAACCCAAGGCGCAAAACCACCATCGACACCTATAAATATTGACTTTGGAATAAACCCGTTGACAAAATCATTTTGATGACGTACATCAAGAATAACGGCATCTGTCTCGTTAGCTAACTTTTCAAATTCTTCTATTGATAATGGGTTTTTTGATTTTTCAATTACGTCATCCAAACTATCAACTCCATTAATATTCATTAAAACATTTTGTGGAAAATATTTTGGAGGTGCAGCTAACCCATCTAATAATTCTTTTACAAACTCTTCTTTCGTCATATCAGCACGAAGGGCATAATTTGTTTTCTTTTGATTCCCAAGAGTATCTGTTGTTTCTTTACTCATATTTTTACCACAAGCAGAACCTGCACCATGACTAGGATAAACAATTAAATCATCACTCAAAGGCATAATCTTATTTCTAAGCGAATCAAATAAGAAGCCAGCTAATATATCTTCTGTTAAATCAGAAACTACTTCTTGAGCCAAATCAGGTCTTCCAACATCACCAATAAACAAAGTGTCTCCAGTAATAATCCCATGTTCTTTTCCATGCTCATCTATCAATAAATAAGAGGTGCTTTCCATAGTGTGTCCTGGAGTATGGATCACTTTGATGGTATACTCACCAACTTTAAATTCTTGATTGTCTTTTGCTGTAATTACATCATAATTAGGATTTGCAGTAGGGCCAAAAACAATTTTCGCTCCTGTTTTTTTTGCCAAATCTATATGTCCACTTACAAAATCTGCATGAAAATGAGTTTCGAATATATATTTAATTTTCGCATTGTCTTTATGCGCTCTTTCTATATATGGTTTTACCTCACGTAGAGGATCTATAATCGCAACTTCCCCTTTATGTTCAATGTAGTATGCCGCTTGAGCTAAACATCCAGTATAAATTTGTTCTATATTCATAATTTTAGAGTGTTATATTATTTATCTATTCACAAAGAACTCCATGTAAAAAATAAAGAGTGCAAGTGTTAAGATAAAATATCCAAATCCTTTTTTAAGGCTTTTTCCGTTAATAAAGTTACTAGCATAACTTCCAATAAGTATACCAATAAAAGATATCCCTGTAAATGTCAGTAAAAACTGCCAATCTATTTCTAATGAATTAGCATCACCAATAAAAAAGCCTATTAAAGATTTAAAAGCGATGATAATTAATGATGTTCCAATAGCGATTTTTATTTCAATATTTGCCAGTAGAACTAAAGCAGGAATAATTAAAAAACCTCCACCAGCACCAATAAACCCCGTTATTGCGCCAACAATAATCCCTTCAATTATAATGAGGGGATAATTATATTTTGGAGTATTTGAACTGCTTTTTGATTCAACCTTTCTTTCTTTAATCATAGAGAACGCTGCAAAAAACATAAGTACTGCAAAGAGTCCAAACATTCCCATTCTTCTTGTGAATTCAAAATTATTTATTGTAACTAAAACATCTGGAAGTATTGGTATAATGTATTTCCTAACAATAGATACACCAATGATTGATGGAATGCCAAAAACAATAGCAGTTCTCCAATCTACATACCCATTAAAATGTTTTTTTATTCCGCCTATTAAAGCGCTAGAGCCAACAATAAATAATGAATATGCTGTAGCAACCTTTTCATCTACAGAAAACAAATAGGCGAGGACTGGCACTGCTAAAATTGAGCCTCCACCACCAATTAAACCTAAGGTTAGGCCAATAAAAAGAGCGGAAATGTATCCTGAAAGTTCAATAAATTCCATGGTACAAAAGTAAAGAAAATTAAGGTGATATGAAGTAAGTTGATCTTTAAAATGTTCTTTGCTATTTATTAAAGTAAAAAAGAAATGACCTGAATAATGCGTTAATATTTTATAAATTTATAAGGTATCATTTGCTGCCTTTAAGGAATTGGAATAATGCCTTTAAGGTAGAAATATTGGTTTGGTTTGGTTTGATAAAAAGAATGAAAATTTAACCTTTTTCTATATTTTTTAATAACCCTTAAATTTATGTAAGTCAATACACTTTATAGTAGTACTTTTGCAGCATGGCAAACCCAATAAAAGAACAACAAGATATCTTGAATAAATTCAACATTCAAGAATTAAATCCTATGCAGGAAGAAGCAATTTCTGTAGTAGCAACAACAGCAAATACGATTATACTTTCTCCTACAGGAACAGGAAAAACCTTAGCGTTTTTATTGCCATTGATCAAGATATTAGATTCAGAATGTAAAGAAATACAAGCATTGATATTAGTTCCATCACGTGAATTGGCTATACAGATAGAGCAAGTAATCCGTAATATGGGTTCTGGTTATAAAGTAAATGCTGTGTATGGAGGTAGATCAATGAGTAAAGATAAAATTGAATTAAAGCATGAGCCTGCAATTTTAATTGGAACTCCAGGAAGAATAGCAGATCACTTTAGTAACAATCGTTTTTCTAAAGACAGTATCAAGACTTTAATTTTAGATGAGTTTGACAAATCACTAGAAGTTGGTTTTGAATATGATATGACAGGGATTATCAATGATTTACCTAATATTGATAAACGTATTTTAACTTCTGCAACTCAAGGTGTTGAAATTCCAGGTTTTGTGAAGATGAGTAACCCAACGACACTTAATTATTTGAACCATAGAAGTGCTAAATTGACTATAAAGACAGTTATTTCTCCTTCTAAAAACAAATTAAATACATTACTTCATTTACTAAATCATATAGGAAATGATCCAGGAATAATCTTTTGTAATTTAAAAGATTCTATTCAAGGAGTCAGTGATTTCTTAGAAAGAAAGAACATTGCACATGGCTGTTTTTATGGTGGAATGGAGCAACAAGATAGAGAGCGTTCGCTAATTAAATTTAGAAATGGAACGAATCAAGTAATCGTTGCTACAGATTTGGCTGCCAGAGGAATAGATATTCCTGAAATGAAGTTTATCATTCATTATGAATTGCCATTGCACGAAGAAGAATTTACACATAGAAATGGTAGAACGGCACGTGTTAATTCTAAAGGAACAGCATTTGTATTGAAATGGAAAAATGAAAGTGTTCCTAATTTTATTAAGAAAAATGCACCTTCAATAGATATTTCTGTACAAGCAGAACGCAAGCCAAGATATTGGGAAACGCTATTTATTTCTGGAGGAAGAAAAGATAAAATTTCTAAAGGAGATATCGCAGGATTGTTCTTTAAACAAGGCGGAATCAGTAAAGATCAATTAGGAGTTATAGAGTTAAAACGCGACTGTACATTTGTTGCAGTTCCTGTATCTATTGCTGAAGGTTTGGTTGAAAAATTGAATAACTCGAGACTTAAGAAAAAGAAAGTTAGAATTCATACTGTGTAACGAGTCCTCTAACAAAAAAACACCTTGGAAAAACTTATTTTTGAAAACTTCAGCGAATTTAAATCAATGGTTGGTAAACAATTACCAGAAGGAAACGGTATGCTATAACCCAACAAATGATTGATGATTTTGCAAATGCTACATTAGACAAGCAATGGATTCAGTGGATCAAGAAAGGGCAGAAAGAATCTCCTTTTAAAAGCACTGTCGCTCATGGCTTTATGTCTGTAGCTATGATTTCAAAAATACTGGAAGAAGCATTTGCTATAAAAAGTATCAAAATGGGATTGAATTATGGACTGAATAAAGTTCGTTTTCCACAAATCCTGTACCTGTAAATAGTGAACTAAGAATGTTAAGTTCTGTCAAAGAAATAGAGGACTTAAGGAGTAGTGGGATTAAAATCACTTTTAATTGTACCATTAAAATAAAAGGGCAAGAAAAGCCTGCATGTGTAGCGGAATTTTTAGTTGCCTTATTCGAATAAAGAAAGTTAGAATTTATCTTTTTAAGACCACCAAACAACAAAAAACTTTTGAATGTTTCCGTTTGGAAATTTTATCCAACATAGAGGCGAAGTTTTCTCATTAATAATTGAAGTTACCTTTTCTGAAAACAAATTATAATTCAACCATTTTACCTGAGTTCGAACTTCCAGCAACCAATTTATTTTTGAAGGAATAAAGAATTTGCAATCTGTAAATTGGGATATTTCAGAAATAGTAATATAAAACCCGTTGATACATGCTTTATTTAATTCCATGAATTCTACTTCCTTTTGATACGGAACAAACAATTGCGCCTTAAAACAAACCACTTGTTGGACTTCATCTGCTTTTAAAGATAAATTATCTAACAAGGGTTTCGTAAGCGGATTGTAGAGTAGTGGAAGTTGCTTTTCTTTTAGTTTGGTCAATTTTTTAAGCAGTGTATCATTTCTATTTGGCCCAATCCAATGCTCAATTTCAGTAGTACCAATACTATCGTTAAATAGATAAAACTTGTAAATAATTTCTAGATGAATAGGCCTATTGTTGTGCTTTAAAATGCAATCAATTTCACCAACAGTTATTTTTTCGTTTTGAACTTGTATATTTTCAATAAGTATGGTGATCTCTTTATTTTGCTGTAATTCTGAACTTACAAAGCGTTCTACACACTTTCCTAACCGTAAATTTTCTGGAATAGATTCATTAAAAACAGTTTCTTTTTCTGTAGAAAATTCAAACTGTTTTAAACCAAACACAGTGTTTTTCCAAAGCACTGGCGTGTGTAAATAACCTTGGTATTGTGATTGACTATTTTTATTGATGTTAAAGTTCAAAAAAGTATGGAAAAATCATAGGTATAGTGTATTGTTTAATTTTAATTTATCGTTAAGATAAGATTTCGTTTTAATGAATTTTATCGTGCGATATGTAAAGTTAGTTAGAATAATTGAGAAAGTCAAGTTTCATCAACCCTAAACATAAATTTATTTTTTATAAGGTTGTGCTTTGATAAAAAGTATATTTGCAGACTAAAATCTACTGCATGGAATTAAAGAAAGAAGATGACGTTGAGATTGTAAGTCAGCAACAAATAGATGCGTGCATTAATACATTAGAAAGTTTGGTAACTGATACCAATCAAATATTTGATATTCCAAAAGAAAAAAGGACTGCTTTAATCAAACTTGCAGGACAGTTTTCAAGACCATCTCGTGAAGAGTTTGCTAGTAGAAAAAAAGACGCAAAGAAGAACGAAAAACGTAAGAAAGCGGCAAGAGATAGACATGCACGTAAAGTAACAGGAATCCGTTCTGCACGTGAAGCACATATATTTGTCGCTCCTAAGTTATTACCTACAGCAACTCTTGAAAGCAAAGAACTCCCAGAATTAGCATCCGCTAGAAACTGTTACGTATGTAAAACCTTGTTTACCAAGTTGCATCATTTTTATGACACTATGTGTACAGAGTGTGGTGACTTTAACTATGCAAAACGTTTTCAAACTGCTGATGTAAACGGTCAAATAGCCGTTATAACAGGTTCTCGTTTAAAAATTGGATATCATATTACCTTAATGTTATTGCGTGGCGGAGCAACCGTTGTTGCAACAACACGTTTTCCTGTAGATTCTGCCATCCGATTTGCCAAAGAAGATGATTACAAACAATGGAAAGATAGATTACACATTCACGGACTTGATTTACGACACATACCAAGTGTTGAGATTTTCTGTAACTATATAGAGCAAAAATACGAGCGTTTAGATATTCTGATTAATAATGCCGCACAAACAGTACGTAGACCTTCAGGTTTTTATTCACATATGATGGCAAAAGAAGAACAGCCAATAGAATCGTTATCACAGTCTGTTCAAAATTTATTAGCAGATCACACAAGTTGTTTGGATGAATTA
>CAJXUO010000075.1 GCA_913061425.1 uncultured Lutibacter sp. | reverse complement strand
ATAATGAAAATGCTCACTTTCATGTAAGAAAGGATTTCCTTTCGGTATAGGATCTGCTTTTGCAAATGCACTAAATACTGTATAAATAAATATACCTAGGAAGAAAAATGTTGCTCCAATTTCTGGAATTCCAAAACTCCAACTTCCTCCAACAGTTCCTGGCATAATCATAATAAATAAATCTATATAATGCCCTGCTAAGATGACAATACCTCCTATCACAACAAACCAAGGTCTGCTTTTAAAATCGCTATTGATTAATAATAGTATTGGAAATACAAAGTTCATGACTAACATTGATAAAAACAATGTTTTATACTCTGTAAATCTCAATACAAAATAAGTTGTTTCTTCTGGAATATCTGCATACCATATTAGCATAAACTGAGCAAACCATAGGTAGGTCCAGAATACTGAAAAACCAAACATAAATTTTGCTAAATCATGAATATGACTATCATTTACCTTTGGTAAATATCCTTTAGAACGAAGATAGATGGTTACAAAAGCAATTACAGTAATAGCACTAACTAATAAAGTAGCTAATACATACCATCCAAACAATGTAGAAAACCAATGAGGATCTAATCCCATAATCCAATCCCATACGGCCATAGATTCTGTGATCATAAATAAAAACAAGAATGCCACAGACATGTTATAGTTTTTCTTGTAGAGTTTATAGCCATCATTAATGGTATCTTCTTTTATTGAATTTCTTCTGATAAGCATTCTATATGCATTCCAAACTAATAGATAAAATACACTTCTAATAACCCACCATGGCACATTTAACCAGCCTCTTTTACCGTAGACAATAGGATCAAAATTCTCGCTCGTTTTGTCAAAAACACCTTCTCCCATCCAAGTAAACAGATGGTTAGAATGCATCGCTGTTAAAACTATAAATACAAGCATAATAATAGAAGTAGGAACTAGATTAGCCGTGATAGCTTCCATAACTCTAAAAAGTACAATAGACCATCCTGCTTGAGCAACTCTTTGAATTGCATAAAATACTAATACTAATAATGATATTCCTAAAAAGAAAAGCAATGCTACATACACGGCAGACCAAGGTCTGTTTTGTAATTGATGAAAAACATGTTCTGCATGTGCAGTATCATGATCTTCTCCGTGAGCAGCTTCATCTGCATGTGCATCTGTTGCGTGAGTATCTATAGATACTTCATTATGCTCTGAAGCATGAGCGTCTGCTGTTTCATGTACTTGTGAAGCTTTATGTGACTCTTCAGTTGCATGAGCTCCTGCAGAATGTTCTTCTTTTGAGGTTGATTCATGCGAGGTTTCACCACCATGACCATCTCCTTGATCATCGCTTGACACCATTTCCATAGCTTCTTCTACTGTGGACGGAGCATTGTAAAAACCAATACCTATACCCAATACCCCTAAAATAATTAGAGCTATTGAGAACATTTTTAATTTACCTGAGAATTGATACATATCTTTCGTATTCTTCTTTTGTATTTATTTCAATAAATCGTTACGTAGCTTTCCAACATACTGTATTATCTGCCAACGTTCATCATGCGTAATTTGTGATGCATGAGAACCCATTAAGTTTTTACCGTGCATAATTACATGATAAATACTTCCTTCTGTGATATCTCTGTCTTTATAACTTGGTATCCCAATAAACTTTTCAGCTTGAGACAAATAACCATTTCCATCTCCTTTTTTCCCATGACAAGAAACACAATAAATCGTGTACATCTTTTTCCCTTTTTCTAAAGAAGTTTCATCTTGTACTAATGGAGATGTTAAATTTGCTTTTGCTTTTTCATAAGCGGCATTAGAATTTGAATACTCGTAAGGAACATTTCCTCTTGCAATGGATCCATTAACTGGCTTCAAATTAGAAGAAAAACCTGTGTTTCCTTTTTCTGCATCTGCTTCATAAGGAACAGCCACATACATGTCTGGCATGTATTGATATTGTCTTTCTCTTTTATCTGAACAAGAAACGATTGTTGCTAAGACAAGAAGTGCGATATTAAATTTGATATACTTTCTCATGAATTAGTGCTTATCTACTACGTTAATTTCTACAGCTCCAGTTTCGTTTAATAATGCTGTTAATTCTTCTTCATTATCAAGAAGTTCAATTTCCATTAAAAAATGATCATCTGTTGTTCTTGGATCTGGATTCTCTGCTTTTTTAAATGGCCATATTCTACTTCTCATGTAAAATGTAATCACCATTAAATGCGCAGCAAAAAAGACCGTTAATTCAAACATAATTGGAACAAATGCTGGCATATTTTCTGCCCAACTAAAACTTGGCTTTCCACCAATGTCTTGTGGCCAATCTGCAATCATTGTATAATAGGTTAACCAAATTGCCATACCCAATCCAATAACCCCATAAATAAAAGCTGTAATGGCTAATCTTGTAGGAGCTAATCCCATGGCTTTGTCTAATCCGTGAACAGGAAATGGACAAAATACTTCTTCGATATGATGATTTGCCGCTTTCACTTTCTTAACAGCATCTAGTACAACTTCATCATCATTGTAAAATGCGTGAATTACTTTACTACTACTCATGATTGTCGTCTCTTAATTTTTTATAACTCTCACCTGAAGATTTCAAAATTGTTTTTACTTCTGCTTGTGCAATAACAGGGAATGTTCTTGCATACAACAAAAATAAAACAAAGAAGAATCCAATGGTTCCTATAAATATTCCTACATCAACAAATGTGGGCTCGAAGCGCCACCATGTAGATGGTAAATGTCCTTTACTTAAAACAATGGCAATAATATCAAAACGTTCAAACCACATACCAATATTAATAGCAATAGAAATTAAGAAAGACCAAATAAAACTTCTTCTTATTTTTTTGAACCATAATAATTGTGGTGTGATGATATTGAAAATGATTAAAGACCAGAATGCCCATGCATAAGGCCCTGTTGCAGAACCAATAGACAAGTAGGTATAATCTTCGTATTGAGAGCCAGTATACCAAGCAATAAAGAATTCTGTTGCATAAGCTACGGCTACAATACCACCTGTTAATATAATAACGATGTTCATATACTCTACGTGTAAACGCGTAATGTATGCTTCTAGATTGGTTACTTTACGCATAATCCCTAGTAAGGTTTGTACCATGGCAAATCCTGAGAATATTGCTCCTGCTACAAAATAAGGAGGGAAAATTGTTGAGTGCCAACCTGGGTTAATTGATGTTGCAAAATCCATTGATACAATGGTATGTACAGAAAGTACTAATGGTGTTGCCAAACCGGCTAATACCAATGATACTTCTTCAAATCGTTGCCAATCTTTTGCTCTACCAGACCATCCAAAAGATAATAAAGAATATATTTTCTTTTGAAAAGGTTTTACAGCTCTATCACGAATCATTGCAAAATCTGGTAACAAACCTGTCCACCAGAAAACCAATGATACAGATAGATATGTTGAAATGGCAAATACATCCCATAATAATGGCGAATTAAAGTTTACCCATAATGATCCAAATTGATTTGGAAGGGGCAATACCCAATAAGCATTCCAAGGACGTCCCATGTGAATAATTGGGAACAAGCCTGCCTGAAAAACGGCAAATATTGTCATTGCTTCTGCAGAACGGTTAATTGCCATTCTCCATTTTTGACGGAATAATAACAATACTGCTGAGATTAATGTACCAGCATGACCGATACCTACCCACCATACAAAATTGGTAATATCCCAAGCCCATCCAATGTTCTTGCTTAATCCCCAAACTCCAATACCAGTTCCAACAGTATAAAATATACATCCAAACCCCCATAGCATGGCAGCTAAAGAAATATAAAATGCGATATACCAGTTCTTATTTGCTTTTCCTTCAATAGGTCTAGCAATGTCTTCGGTAATATCATGGTAACTTTTGTGACCTAATATTAAGGGTTCTCTTATGGGTGCTTCGTAATGAGACATATGCTATATCTTAAATTTTAATTACGCTTCGTTTGTATTTCTAACTTTCACTTGATATACTACATTCGGTTTGGTTTGTAGATAATCTAATACGTGATAAGCTCTTTTATCTGCTGCTAATTTTACAACTTCTTCTTCTTCATTGTTTACATCTCCAAAAGCTAATGCTCCGGTTGTACACGCATTTGAACAAGCTGTAGAGAATTCTCCTGTTGCTACTTTTCTTCCTTCTTTCTTAGCTTTTAAAATAGTTGCTTGTGTCATTTGTATACACATAGAACATTTTTCCATAACTCCTCTAGAACGAACAACTACATCTGGGTTTAATACCATTTTACCAAAGCTATTATTCATGTTAAAGTCAAACTCTTTATTATCTGAATAACTAAACCAGTTAAAACGACGAACTCTATACGGACAGTTATTTGCACAATATCTAGTTCCTACACATCTGTTATAGGTCATTTGATTTTGTCCCTGACGACCGTGTGTGGTTGCAGCAACTGGACAAACCGTCTCACATGGAGCGTGGTTACAGTGCTGACACATCATTGGTTGAAAAGCAACTTGTGGATTTTCTGCTTCAGTCTCTAAAGCAGCATACATGGCTCCGTCTCCAAGACCTAAACTATCTTTTGCAAACTCTCTAATAGATTGTGAGTTTGGTTCTTTGTTGTAAGCTTCGTTAAACTTCGCTTCAACACCTGAAGAGTAGTAACGATCTATACGCAACCAGTGCATATCTCTACCAACACGTACTTCTTTTTTACCAACTACAGGTACATTGTTTTCTGCATGACAGGCAACAACACAAGATCCACAACCAGTACAAGAGGTTAAATCTATAGAAAGGTTAAAGTGATGCCCAATTTCTCTATTGTGCTCTTCCCATAAATCAATAGATTTTGCTTCTACTTCTTGATGATCATATGAAACCATTGCTGGTACATTCCAACCATTTTTGTGGTCTTTAGGATGTACTGTTAAATAATCTTTTAAGGTAGTTTCTTTTAAAATATCGTGTCTTCCTGCAATTGTTTTTTGAACTTGCGTACAGGCAAACTCATGAACAGCTCCAGATGTTTTTTCAATAGATACTTGGTACTGAACATTGTTAGCATTTGCATACAAGGTATAGGCATTAACTCCTACTTGCATTTCTTCTTTTAGGTTGGTTTTTCTACCATACCCTAATGCCAATCCTATAGAACCTGGGGCCTGCCCTGGCTGAATCATCACTGGAATATTTTCTAGAGAAACACCATTTACAGAAACTGTTGCATAGTTTCCGTTAATTGCTCCATTATCTTTTACTGGATTGGTAAACCCTAGTTCTCTGGCATCTGCCATAGAAACAGTTACGTAATTATCCCAAGCAGCTCTTGTAATTGGATCTGGAAATTCTTGCAACCAAGGATTGTTTGCTTGTTTACCATCTCCTAAAGCTGTAGAAGAAAATAGAGTTAATTCAAAAGCTGATGCTTTTGTTGCACTCACCAAAGCACTTGCTACTGATGAAATATTTATAGAATTTTTAGAAACTTTCTTAGAAAACTCTTTGGTAAAAAACCCATCATGCAATGCTTGATTCCATGATGTTCCTTCCAATATATTTGAAGACCAATATCCTTTTAAATAATCGTGATAAGAGGCTGTATTACCAGACCACTTTAACAATATTTCTTGAAATTGAGCCGTGTTGAATAATTTTTGAATTGTAGGCTGAACCAATCCGTAGTTACCTCCAGTTGTCATTACATCTCCCCAAGACTCTAAGAAATGAGTTATTGGTAATGCGTATTGAGTGGCATTTGCAGTAGCGTCATTTTGAATAGACATGGCTACTGATAAATCTAACTTTTTTGTAGCTTCAGCAAATTCTGTACCTACAGATAAATTATAAACTGGATCTACGTTATATGTAAGTAACCCTTTTACTTTTCCAGCTTTCATATCTGCAACAACTTGAGCAAGCTCAGTGTCATTTCCTTTTCTAATATGTAATGGATTTGCTGCATCAAATACAACACTTTGTAAAGCATCATTAATTGCAAAAGCAATAAGCTGTGCATTTTTATCAGAAGAGCCAGACACAACAACGCCGTGAGAACCAGATTTCTTTAAAGCTGCAGCAACCTCTTGAATATGTGCATCTACTGGAGTTGCTTTAGATGGCAAACTAGCCCCAGTTATTGTATTGTATAAATTAAGTAAAGCAAATACTTGATCAGATGGTTTTGTAACCACACGCTTGTCTGCATTTGCTCCTGTTAAAGACATGTTTGCCTCAAACTGAACCAGGTAAGACATGTGCCCTGAAGCTGGATTTCTGCTAGCAGCATATCCTTTTTCAAACCCACCTTGCCAGTCTCCTATAAAGTCTGCACCAAAAGAAACAATAGTATGTGCTTTTTCAAAATGATAATTTGGAATTGCTCTTTCACCAAACATAGCTTCAAAAGCATCTGCTGTTCCACTTTCTGAAATAGCATCATAAGCAACGTGTTTCACATTTGGATAGGCAGTAGTAAATTCTGAAATGATTTGCTCTGTAGAAGGGCTCGCTAAAGTTCCTGTTAATAAAACAACGGGTTGGTTTGCTTCTTTTAATTGAGCTAATGCTGCTCCAATTTCATTATGAGCTGCATTCCAAGAAATGGCTTTTTCTCCTTTTCTAGGTTCTTTTAATCTCAGTTGTTCGTCATACAAAGACAAAACAGCTGCCTGAACTCTTGCATTGGTAGTTCCGTTAGCGTCTTTGTTAGGCATAATTAAAATAGGACGACCTTCACGTGTTTTTACTAAAACATTTGCAAAATCATATCCATCAGCAATAGTACTTGCATACCAATCTGCAACACCCAAGATAGTATCGTTTGGTTTTACAACATAAGGAATCGATTTTTTAACCGGTCCTTC
>CAJXUO010000074.1 GCA_913061425.1 uncultured Lutibacter sp. | reverse complement strand
AAAATAAAAGTAAAATAAAGTTGTTATTAGCAACAATAATTTTAAGTTTACGCAAATTTAGAAAGAGATAAATTTTATTATGAAAAAAGTATCATTATACATACTGCTTGCTGCAGTGATTTACAGTTGTGGGAAGAATGACAGAGGTCAATTGGTTGGAGTAAAATCAAAGAGCACATGGAATACTGAAAAACCGTTTGGAATGACATTAGTTCCTGGTGGATCGTTTACTATGGGTAAACAAGATGAAGATATCTCAGGAGCATTAAATACGCCAACTAGAACAGTTACAGTTCGTCCGTTTTATATGGATGAGACTGAAATTACTAATAGTGAATATAAAGAATTCGTTGTTTGGGTTAGAGATTCGGTTGTAAGAACTGAATTAGCTTTAATGGCCGATTTATATTCAGATCCAGAAGATCCTGCATCTCCATTAGCTGCTTACCAATTTAAGTCGGCAGATACTACAAATGCAACAGCATATGACAAGTATATGTTAGATAAGTATGGTGGTCTTGGAGATATTAATTCACCTACTCAAGGCCGTGCTTTGAATTGGGACGAAGAATTAATTTGGGATAAAGCAGATTTTCCAGATGAGTATTATACCGAAGTAATGGTAGATTCAATGTACGTTCCAATAGAAGAAAGTTTTGATGGAAAGAGAATGATCAAAACGGAGAAGTTAAAATACAGCTATTCTTGGTTAGATAAAGAGGCTGCGGCAAGAAAACAAGGAAATAGAAAAGATTATATAAAACATAGTGTTGTAGAGGTTTATCCAGATACTACAGTATGGGTTAAAGATTTTGATTATTCATATAATGATCCAATGCACCAAGATTATTTTCATCACCAAGCGTATGAAGATTATCCAGTAGTTGGTATTTCTTGGGATCAAGCAAAGGCTTTTTGTAGTTGGAGAAGTAAAAAGAATAACGATTATTTAAATACGAAGAAAAGATTAGCAACAGTTCCTCATTATAGATTAGCTACAGAAGCTGAATGGGAATATGCGGCTCGTGGTGGGTTAGAATTCTCTACATATCCTTGGGGAGGTTCTTACACAACAAGTGATAGAGGATGCTTTTTAGCAAACTTTAAACCAAGAAGAGGTGATTATGCAGTTGATGGAGCTTTATATACAGTTGAAGCAAAATCGTATAATGCGAATGACTACGGACTCTATAATATGGCTGGAAATGTTTCAGAGTGGACAGACACAGCATATAATGAATCATCATACTATTTAGGTTCTACAATGAATCCTAATGTGGAAGATAATAAAAATCATAGAAAAGTAATTAGAGGAGGCTCATGGAAAGATGTAGCATATTTTTTAGAAGTTAGTTCAAGAGATTGGGAATATGCAGATTCTGCAAGAAGCTATATTGGCTTTAGAACTGCACAAGATTATCTTGGAACTGATTTAAACCCATAAGAAAGCCCTATCTAAAAAAAAATATTTTAACAAAAATCAAACCCTAAAATCAAAATTAAAAATTATGGCACAATCAAAGTCAATTAAGAAAATATTTAACATGGCCTATGGTCTTGGAGCATCAGTTGTTATTATTGGAGCATTATTTAAAATTATTCATTATGAAATAGGACCATTTACTGGAAATGTTATGTTAGCAATTGGTCTGATAACTGAAGCAGTAATTTTTGCATTTTCTGCTTTTGAACCTGTAGAAGATGATTTAGATTGGTCTAGAGTATATCCTGAATTAGGAGGTGGAAAATCAAAAGACAAAGCCGATGTAAAAGGAATACTTTCACAAAAATTAGATGATATGCTAGAAGAAGCTAAACTAGATGTAGGGTTAATGCAAAGTTTAGGGGAAGGCATCAGAAATTTTAGTGGAGCAGCAGAAAATCTTGCGCCAGCAGTAGATTCTATAGCAGCTACTAATAGATATAGTGAGCAATTGTCATTAGCAGCAGCTCAAATGGAATCTTTAAATAGTTTATACCAAGTACAAGTAGAAAGTGCTTCAAGACAAGCAGAAATAAATACTGAGTCTATTGAAAACGCAAGTAAATTAAAAGAGCAAATGGAATCATTGGCTACTAATTTATCTTCATTGAACGGTGTTTACGGAGGTATGTTATCTGCAATGAACAAAAATTAATTAGTAATAAAACTCAATTCACCCTTAAAAACTAATTAATTATGGCAGGAGGAAAACTATCACCAAGGCAGAAGATGATTAATCTTATGTACTTAATATTTATTGCTATGCTAGCACTAAATATGTCTAAAGAAGTATTATCCGCTTTTGGTTTAATGAACGAAAAACTGGTAGAGTCAAACGAATCTGCAACAGTTCGTAATAATCAATTTTTTGCTGGATTGGAGCAACAAGCCCAAGACCAACCAGAAAAATATAAACCTTTAAGAGATCAAGCAGCTCAAATCTCAGGTTATGCAGATGTTTTTAACTCTTATATTGCAGATTTGAAAGGTCAAATGACTGAGAAGTTAGATGATGCTACAGACTATGAAATTATGGATAAAGGAGACTTCCTTGATCAACAATTTTTCAAAGGAGATATACTGAAACCAGAAGGTCAAGAATTTTTAGATAAAATTGCTGCTTTTAGAAGCGGTGTAACTCAAACTTTATCTGAAAATCCAGGCATGAAGAGTATATCTGACGATGTACAAACAAAATTTTCAACTAATGAAGTTACAAATAGAGATGGTAATAAAGTAGATTGGTTACACTACCATTATAAAGGATTCCCTTTAGTGGCATCATTAACAAAGTTAACGCAATTACAAGCAGATGTTAAAACAACTGAATCTGAAGTGTTATCTTCAATGTTAGCTGGAAAGCTTAAGGTTGAAGCATCATTAACAAATTTTGAAGCTATAGTTGTACCAGATAAAACAGCCTTTTTCTCTGGAGAAAATTTTACAGGAAAAATTATATTAGGTAGAAAAGATAAGACCTTAAGAGCCGATAAAGTTGTTGTTAACAATAGAGAACTAGCATCTGACGCAATGAAAGATGGAGAGACAATTTTAAGTTTTCCTGCAGGAGCTGTTGGAGAGCGTGATATTAAAGGGCAATTTACTTTTAAAGAAGGTGGAGAAGATGTAGTAATTGATTTTGAAAGTTCATATGCTGTAGTTCCAAAGCCTAATAGTGCTGTAATTGCTGCAGATAAAATGAATGTTGTGTATCGTAATTTACCAAACCCAATGACAATTTCTATCCCTGGAATTCCAGATAATTTAGTAAAAGCATCTGCTCCAGGATTGAAAAAAATATCAGGAGTTGGGAAATATATGATGACTCCAGGTAATGGAAAAGAGGTTAAGATTACAGCTTCTGGTACTTTGTCAGATGGTTTTAAAGTGAGTAGTTCTCAAACATTTAGAATTAAAGATATTCCTAAACCATTGGCAACGGTTCGTAAAGAATCAGGTTTTGTAAAAATGCCAAAATCAAGTTTAGTAAAAACAACAGTTCGTGTTGAATTACCAGATTTCTTATTCGATTTAAAATTTAATGTTAAGAGTTTTAAAGTGAAAGTTCCTGGGAAAGCAACAATTACTGTAAACGGTAGCAAAATGAACGGACAAGCTCAAAGCGCAATTAATGGTGCAAGAGTTGGAGATGTTATTGCAATATTTGATGTAAAATCGAGTTTAGTAGGTGTGTCAGGCGTACAGGTAAAAGATGCATCGGCAGTAAGTATCGAAATACAATAAATTAAAAATTAATAAAATGAAGATGAATTGGAAAAATTTAGTGGCGCTATTTGGAGCAGTACTTTTAACTGTCTCAGTAAATGCGCAAGCTAATTTGCTAAATGCAGGTACTCCTGATGATATTGGGAAAAAAACTGCAGAGCAATTAGTCGCTGATAATGATAAGCCATTACCATATGGTTATGTAGATGATAGAGACATTCTTTGGTCAAAAGTGGTATGGGAATATATCGATTTGAACGAAAGGTTAAATCTACCATATTATTATCCAATCCATGAAAATAGTACTGATCCTAACAGAAAGTCATTATTTAAAACGTTGTTAAATGGTGTTCAAGGAGATCAACTTACTGAAATTTATGATGATTCATATTTTACGACTAAGTTGACTAAAAAGGAAATACAAGCAAAACTATTTAGAATTGATACAACAGATGCTGGTAAAGATGAATTGAATTCAGGAAATACTAACATTGAAGAATACATTACTAGAACTGAACTGAAACCTCACGATATAGAGGGGTATAAAGTAAAGAGTCTTTGGTATTTTGATAAGCGTCAAGGAGAAATGAAAGCAAGAATTCTTGCTATCGCTCCAATCGCTCCAGATGTTCAAACAAAAGGAAGACAAGAACTAGAAGATGTTGCTGAAAAGTTACCACTCTTTTGGGTTTGGTATCCAGGCGCTCGTGAGATTTTACATAGTATGAAAGTGTTTAATGAAAAAAACTCAGCCTATCCTATTTCTTTCGATCACATGTTCAATGCTAGAAGATATAGTGCAATTATATATCGTGAAGAAAACATTTATGGAAACAGAGATGTTACACAGTATGTAAAAGGAAACGCATTATTCCAAGTATTGGAATCTGATAGAATTAGAGAGTCTATTCGTAATAAAGAACTTGATATGTGGAATTATTAATCCCATGTATTAATTATAATATAAAGCTCCTTGATTTTTCAAGGAGTTTTTTTATGTAAAAAATTATGTTATTCGGAGTTTTAACTAAGAATCTCAATTATTAAAAGAGTATTTTTGCAGCTATGAAAGTTGATTACATCATTGTTGGTTTAGGACTTGCAGGACTTGCATTTTCAAGAGAACTTACAAAACACAATAAAACGTTTATAGTTTTTGAAGACAATTCACAACATTCGTCTAAAGTTGCAGGCGGAATGTATAATCCAGTTGTTTTAAAAAGATTTACACCAGTTTGGGATGCTGAAACTCAACTTGAAAAAGCGTTGCCTTTTTATCAAGAACTAGAAGAACTGCTAGGAGGTACATATGATTATAAGGTAGATATTTTTAGATTGTTTACTTCTATAGAAGAGCAAAATAATTGGTTTGTAGCTTCGGATAATCCTGTATTGTCTGATTATTTGATTCCTAAAGTTGTCACAAACAAATACTACGGAATTGATTCTCCGTTTGGTTATGGTAATGTGACTAAAACAGGAAGGGTTGATACATTGACTTTATTGAATGATTATAGAAAGTATTTAGAAAAAGAAAATTTAATTATCTATGATAAATTCGATCATGAGGCTATTAATCTTGAGAACGAAGACGTTGAATACAAAGACATAACTGCAACTAAAGTAGTTTTTTGTGAAGGTTTTGGAATTAAGAAAAATCCTTTTTTTAAAACGCTACCAATGGAAGAGGCTAAAGGTGAAATGATTACTATTCATGCGCCTGAATTGGAAATAGATTTTGTTTTAAAATCAGCGGTTTTTATAATGCCACTTGGTGATGATTTATACAAAATTGGTGCAACGTTTAATTGGGACGATACAACAAGTACGCCTACTGAAAAAGCAAAAAACGAATTGATTAATAAATTGAACACCATTATTAACGTTCCTTATAAAGTGGTTGGGCATGTTGCGGGAATTAGACCAACAGTAAGAGATAGAAGGCCTTTGATTGGAGTTCATAATAAGTATTCGCAATTAATTGTTTTAAACGGATTGGGAACACGTGGAGTAATGATTGCGCCAACAGTTGCTGCAGAACTGTATGATCATCTTGAAAACGGTTTAGAACTGCGGAAAGAAATAAATATCAATCGATTTAACGATTAGTTCTTTTTATCAAACTTTTTGTCATAACTCACAAAAATATTTATCCAAATCAATCGAGCTAATTTTAAACCTACAGGTGTAAATAAAATTAGAGCTGCAATGATTGAAACAAGACTCTGATTTACAGTTAAACCTAAAATTACTTTTGAAATAACAAAAGTTGCAACACCAATGGCAACAGTTAAAGCATAATTTACAAACATTGCACCAAAAAAGAAGGAAGGTTCCATCATATATTTCAAATTACAACGGCTACAGTTCTCATGTATTTTCGTTAAGTTTTTGAGTTTATAGAAGCCTTTTTCTACAAAAAAAGCACCTTCATGACATTTTGGACATTTATTGTTGAATATACTGTGAAGTTTCGTGCCTTTTTTGAACATAATAAAATTAAAAATAGATTACTTTTGCAAAAGTAAATTTTTCATTTTAATTAATCCATAACAATTATTACAATTCATGTTAAACATTCATAATTTAACCGTTTCATTTTCTGGTGAAGATCTATTTTCAGGAATCACCTTTAGACTAAACGGAGGTAATAGAGTTGGTCTTGTTGGGAAAAATGGAGCCGGAAAATCCACATTGCTTAAAGTAATATCTCAAGATCTTGAGTATAATACTGGAACGATGGCATTTGAGAAAGGTGTAAGAATCGGTTTTTTACGTCAAGATATTGATTTTGTTGAGGGTAGAACTATTTTAGATGAGGCTTACGAAGCGTTTACTGAAATAAAAGAAATTGAAAGAAAACTTGATAAAGTGAATCAAGAATTGGTTGAACGTACAGATTATGAGAGTGATTCTTATACTGAGTTGATCAATGACATGACTGATTTAACACATCGCTTTGAATTATTAGGAGGATATAATTATAAAGGAGATACTGAGAAAATTTTACAAGGATTAGGATTCCAAAGAGAAGATTTTGATAAACTAACAGATACTTTTTCTGGAGGTTGGCGAATGAGAATAGAATTAGCGAAATTATTACTTCAAAAAAACGACATTTTATTGTTGGATGAGCCAACGAACCATTTAGATATTGAATCTATTATTTGGTTAGAAAATTTCTTAAAGAATTATACAGGTGCTGTAATGTTAGTTTCGCATGATAAGATGTTCTTAGATAAT
>CAJXUO010000073.1 GCA_913061425.1 uncultured Lutibacter sp. | reverse complement strand
TGATACACCTGTGTTTGGGTCTAAATATTGGTACGGATATGGCACGTCATATTACTTAAATGTATATTTCAGATTTTAATAAAAAGATAATATAAAGACTAAAAAAAGATATAATGAAAGCAATTAAATTTTTACAAATAACAGCATTTTTGATACTTACTCTAACAGTAGTATCATGTGTGAATGGAGACGAATATGATGTTCCTCCTACTGCAACTCAAGTTGAACCAGACGTAACTGTTAATTCAAGTATACAAGCAGTTAAAAGCGCGATGGATCAACATTTCGCTTCAAATAATGAAAATAAAATGACCTATGATGATGATTCTAGTGTTGTTTTTGAAGGTTATGTTGTCTCTAGTGATTTGGGAGGAAACTATTTTGAATCAATAGTTGTACAAGATAGTCCAAGCAATCCAACACATGGAATTGAAATTTTAATAGATAAATCTTCTTTATTCGAGACTTTTGAAGTAGGAAGAAAAGTATACGTTAAAATGGCAGGATTAAGTGTTTCTTATGAAGATGGTGATGATAATGACCCTTCTGATTTGTCTCTTCCTGGAAGATATATTGTTGGAGATGATCAAGGTGGATTTGGTTTAGATGAAATCTCACAGTTTTCTTATTTAAACAGTATTTTAAGATCTACCGAATCTGCTACAATAGTTCCGACTCCTGTTATGATATCAGATTTAACACAAGATCATATCAATACATTTATTCAATTAAGCGATATGCAATTTAATGTAAGCGAATTAGGAAAAACATTTGCTGGAGAAGCAAGCGATTCATTTGATGGTTTTAGAAACTTAGTAAGTTGTGCTGATGGATCTGTTGCAGTATTGCAAACAAGTACTTTTGCTGACTTTAAATCATATGATATACCTGAACAAAGAGGGTATATGAATACAGTGTTAATGAAAGATTACCGTGCAGATTTTTTAGTACTTGTTATTAATACTCCAACAGATTTAGACTTCACAGATTCTAGTAGATGTGACCCTGTTTTTGTAGAATCTTTTGATGATGGTACTGATAATACAGTATTAAATACTGAAGGTTGGCTAAACTATGCTGAAGAAGGTACTGAATTGTGGGCTGAAGATGTGTATCAAGGAAATGGATATGCTCGTTTTTCTGCTTATGGAACTAATGAATCGTCAAATATTGGATGGTTAATTTCACCTTCAATGGACTTGGATTCACAAGAAGGAGAAGTACTATCTTTTCAAACTCAACACGCTTATCCAGATTCTGGACATGACCCTTTATCTGTTATGATTTCAACAGATTTTGATGGTACCGAAGCAGGTATTTTAACTGCTACTTGGATAGAATTATCATTTGATGTTAGTTATATTGTAGATTATGGTGGTTGGTTTACATTTACCGATTCAGGACAAATAGATCTTTCTGGATATTCTGGTACAGGATATATCGCTTTTAGATACAGCGGTAGTGATAACAGTAACCAAAACATGACTCTAGATATTGATAATATTCAAATTTCTACTCTATAGAAATAGATGCTATTAAACTAAAAAAGCCTCGAATTAATAGTTCGAGGCTTTTTTATTTAACTCTTCTCTAGAAAAGAAGGTGCAGAAAAGTAGATTGTAAAATTTACCTTGATACCAACGGCGGATATAAGTTCTAAAAGACTTCCCCTTGAACCTTTCTCATTTGAATCTTTTTCTCATCAGTCTTTTCCGTACCTTTGTACTATGATTGAAGAGAAAAAAGTAACCTCAGAAAAAACTGTATTGATTGCGGTAGTTTCTCAGCAGCAAAATGAAGAAAAAACCAAAGAATATTTAGATGAATTGGAGTTTTTAACATTAACTGCTGGAGGAGTTTCTGTAAAACGTTTTACTCAAAAATTAGAAAAACCAAACCCTAAAACATTTATTGGCGTTGGAAAATTAGACGAGATCCGTGTATATGTAGAACAACATAATATTGGCACGGCAATTTTTGATGACGAACTTTCTCCTGGCCAATTAAGAAATATTGAAAAGGTTTTAGAGTGTAAAATTTTAGATAGAACAAACTTAATACTAGACATTTTTGCTCAAAGAGCACAAACGTCATACGCGAGAACGCAAGTTGAATTAGCACAATGTCAATATCTTTTACCTCGTTTAACTCGTTTATGGACGCATTTAAGCAGACAAAAAGGTGGTATTGGAATGCGTGGTCCTGGAGAAACAGAAATCGAAACAGATAGGCGTATCGTACGTGACAAAATATTTTTGCTAAAAAAGAAATTAGAAACAATAGATAAGCAAATGGCTATCCAACGAAAAAATCGTGGCAAGATGGTGCGAGTTGCTTTAGTTGGTTATACAAATGTTGGGAAATCTACATTAATGAATGTGGTAAGCAAGAGTGATGTTTTTGCTGAAAATAAATTATTTGCAACCTTAGACACAACTGTTAGAAAAGTGGTAATGAAGAATGTTCCTTTTTTATTGACAGACACTGTTGGGTTTATAAGAAAACTACCTACTCAATTGGTAGAATCATTTAAGTCTACTTTAGATGAAGTTCGTGAAGCAGACTTATTACTTCATATTGTTGATATTTCTCATCCAAACTTCGAAGATCATATTGCGTCGGTAAATAAAATATTAGATGAGATTGGAAGCGCAGACAAGCCTTCTATTCTTGTTTTTAATAAGATTGATGCGTATACTAATAAAACTATTGATGAAGATGATTTGGTTACAGAAAAGACCAAAGAGCATTATACTTTAGATGAGTGGAGAAATACATGGATGAATGAGTTAAATGAAAAATGTTTATTTATTTCGGCAATCGAAAAAGAGAATATGGATAAGTTTAAAGAAGACGTATTTGAAGAGGTAAAGAAAATTCATATGGAACGATTCCCTTACAATGACTATTTATATTATGAATATGATGACGAAGGAAATGTTAAATAAAGCAAAAAACCTCTTCAAAATTGAAGAGGTTTTTTTATATAATTTATTGAAAAATATAGCTTAGTTTTTCAAAGCTTCTGCTCCACCAACAATCTCTAAGATTTCGTTAGTAATTGCTGCTTGACGTGCTTTATTATACGTTAATAACAAATCGTTTCTTAACTCATTCGCATTATCGGTTGCTTTATGCATTGCTGTCATACGCGCGCCGTGCTCAGAAGCAAAAGAATCTCTTATTGCTTTGTATAATTGAGTCTTTAATGATTTTGGAATCAATTGTAAAACAATCTCTTCTTTTGAAGGTTCAAAAATATAATCTACGTTTGAATTTGTAGCTCCTTCAGTATTCTGAATCGGTAAAAACTGTTCAACTTGAGTAATCTGAGTTGCAGCATTTTTAAACTGATTGTATACTAACTCTACTTTGTCATATGCTCCATCAAGATATAAATCCATCACTTTTTGAGCGATATCAGCAACATTATCAAAAGTTAAATCATCAAAAATCTCATTATTAGTTTCAATTACATTGAATTGCTTCCCTAATAAATCTCCACCTTTTTTTCCTATTGCAAGAATTTCAACTTCCTTATCAGAATAATTCTCTGCAATATTTTTTAAAGTTCCTTTTGTTATTGATGAATTAAATCCACCACACAAACCTCTATTAGAAGTAATTGCAACAATCAATACTTTTGAAACTTCACGTTCTTCAGAATAGGCTCCTCCAGCGCTTGCATCAAGAGTCGCACTTAAACTTTGTAAAAGTTTAGTTAACTTTTCTGCATAAGGACGCATTTGAGTAATTGCATCTTGGGCTTTTTTCAATTTAGCAGCTGATACCATTTTCATGGCACTAGTAATCTGCATCGTTGAGCCGATAGATGTAATTCTGTTACGTATTTCTTTTAAATTTGCCATACTTTAAAGTTATGAGTTGTGAATGTTAAGTTGTGAGTTTTTAATTCAAAATTCAACACTCAAAATTCAAAATTGTTATACGTATTGAGCTGAAATTTCTTTAGCAGCATTTGTCAATACATCAATAACTTCTTCAGTTAATTTTCCTGATTTAAGCGTATCTAAAGTATCTCTATGCTTAGCATTTAAATACTCTAAATAATTTACTTCAAATTCTTTTACTTTATTTACAGGCACATCTTTCAATAAGTTTTTAGAACCAGCATAAATAATTGCCGTTTGATCTTCTACACTTAATGGACTTGCTTGTCCTTGTTTCAAAATTTCAACATTACGTTGTCCTTTAGAAATAACATTCATAGTTGCAGCATCTAAATCAGATCCAAACTTAGCAAACGCTTCTAATTCACGGTACTGTGCTTGATCTAGTTTTAATGTTCCAGAAACTTTTTTCATAGATTTAATCTGAGCGTTACCACCAACACGAGATACAGAAATACCTACGTTAATTGCTGGACGTACACCTGAGTTAAATAGATCTCCATCTAAGAAAATTTGACCATCAGTAATCGAAATTACGTTTGTTGGAATATATGCTGATACATCTCCTGCTTGCGTTTCAATAATTGGCAATGCAGTTAATGATCCTCCTCCTTTAATTTTTCCTCTTAATGAATCAGGTACATCATTCATTTCAGAAGCAATCTTATCATCATTAATTATCTTTGCAGAACGTTCTAATAAACGAGAGTGAAGATAAAATACATCTCCTGGATATGCCTCACGTCCTGGAGGTCTTCTTAATAATAAAGATATTTCACGGTATGCAACTGCTTGTTTTGATAAATCATCAAAAACAATTAAAGCTGGTCTACCAGTATCTCTAAAATACTCTCCAACTGCTGCTCCAGCCATTGGTGCGTATACCTGCATTGCTGCAGGATCAGATGCGTTAGCTGCAACAATAGTTGTGTATGCTAATGCTCCTTTTTCTTCAAATAATGCAACAATTCCAGCAACCGTAGATGCTTTTTGTCCTATTGCAACATATATACAATATACTGGTTCTCCAGCATCGTAAAATTCTTTTTGATTGATAATAGTATCAATGGCAACTGTAGATTTTCCTGTTTGACGGTCACCAATAATCAACTCACGTTGTCCTCTACCAACTGGAATCATAGCATCAATTGCTTTAATTCCTGTTTGCATTGGCTCAGTAACTGGCTCACGGTAAATAACTCCAGGAGCTTTACGTTCCAACGGCATTTCAAATGTTTCTCCTGCAATAGGTCCTTTTCCATCAATAGGAGTTCCTAAAGTATTCACAACACGTCCAACAATTCCTTCACCTACATTCAAAGATGCAATACGTTCAGTACGTTTAACAGTTGCTCCTTCATAGACTCCAACTGAAGGGCCTAATAATACAACTCCTACGTTATCTTCTTCTAAATTCAATACAATACCTTCCAATCCGCTGTCGAATTGTACTAGTTCACCATATTGAACATTAGCAAGACCATAAACACGAGCGATACCATCACCTACTTGTAATACTGTTCCTACTTCATCAAGTGATGCACTTCCGTCAAACCCTGATAATTGTTGCTTTAAAATTGCTGATACTTCAGCTGGTTTTATTGATGCCATTTTATTTATTTTTATAAACTAAATTCTTCGTACTAATTTTTTTAAGAGTTAAATTGTCTTTTGATAACATTTAACTTATTTGAAATACTTGCATCATATTGGATATCTCCAACACGTAAAATAAATCCTCCTAAAATAGATGAATCTACGATACTTTCAAGTATTGCTTCTTTTCCTGTCAATTCTTTTACTTTTGCTAAAACCTGCGTTTTTAATTCGTCATTTAATGCGATTGCAGTGGTTACTTTAGCAACTTGTTTTCCTTTTTCAGCATCATACATCTTCACAAATTGTGAAGCAACATTGCCAAAATCAGAAATTCTTTTATTACTGATTAAAAGATCAATTAAGCCTTTAGAAACAGCATTAATTTTTCCATCAAAAATTGCTAATAAAGCGCTTCTCTTAACGTCAGGTTTTATAATCGAACTATTTAGGACAGTTTGTAACTCAACACTTTCAGAAATTGTCGCTTCAACCAACTGCATATTTGTATATGTTTCGTCAGTGCTGTTTTGCTCTTTAGAAAAATCTAAAATTGCTTTTGCGTATCTTATTGCTGCTCTATTATTACTCATTGCTATTTTTTTAGCTGATTGTAACTTCTTTTAACAATTGCTCGATAAGTTGAGATTGATCAGCGTCATTTGCCAATTCTTTTCTCACAACTTTTTCTGCAATTCCAACTGACAACTCAGCAACTTGTTTTTTAATATCACTTATTGCTGCTTGTTTTTCAGATTCTATTGTTGCTTGTGCAGAAGCTATAATTTTACTAGCCTCTCCCTTTGCATCTTCTTTCGCTTCAGCAAGCATAGATTCTTTTATCTCACGAGCATCTTTCATCATAGCATCACGTTCAGCACGAGCCTCTTTTAAAATACGCTCATTATCTGCTGTTAAATTTTGCATTTCTTTACGAGCTTCTTCAGCAGACGCTAATGCATTCTTGATTCCTTCTTCTCTTTCGCTAACAGCTCCAAGAATTGGTTTCCAAGCAAATTTCTTTAATATAAACAACAAAATTAAAAATGTAATTGCTGTCCAAAATACTAATCCAAAGTCAGGTGTAATTAAATCCATTTCTTTATTTTTTTAATAACTTAAATTTTAAAATACAGGAATAACCAACCGTTATTCCTGTATTTACATGTTTTACCCTTGTAAAAAGGCAACAACAACACCAAATAGTGCTACTGCCTCAACGAAGGCTGCTAAAATTAATGCAGAAGATTGAATCTTCCCGTGCATTTCTGGTTGACGTGCCATAGCTTCCATAGCAGATCCACCAATTTTACCAATACCAACACCAGCTCCAATAGCTGCTAAACCAGCTCCAATAGCTGCAATTCCAGTAATAGTCATATGTATAAAATTTAAAATTAATTAATGTTCTTCTTCTGTTGCCATTCCAAAATAAAGGGCTGACAATATTGTAAATATATATGCTTGTATTGCTGTAACTATAATCTCAATTACTGTTATAAATAATGAGAAGGCTACAGATACTGGTGCTATTGCAACAGATTTAAATACAAATATTAATGACATTAATGCTAATATAATAACGTGTCCTGCAGTAATATTAGCAAACAAACGTATCATTAAAGAAAC
>CAJXUO010000072.1 GCA_913061425.1 uncultured Lutibacter sp. | reverse complement strand
CTAAAACAAAACCAACAATTGCTCCAATTGGACCTCCAAATGACCATCCTATAGATGCTCCTAAATATTTCGTAAAACTTCCCATAAATAATTTTCAATTTCCAAAGATAGCCAACAAGAATAATATACAACAATTTTTAGTTATCTTTGCAGTCAATAATAAAAACACAACATCTATGTACCCAGAAGAAATCGTAAAACCAATGCAAGCGGAACTTGAAAATGCTGGTTTTACATCATTACATACAACCGAAGAAGTAACAGCAGCAATAGCAAAAGAAGGAACTACACTAGTGATGGTGAATTCTGTTTGTGGTTGTGCCGCTGGAACTGCTCGTCCTGGAGCAATCGCATCTTTAGGAAACGACAAACATCCAACAAATTTAACAACAGTTTTTGCTGGAGTTGATGCACAAGCTACTAATAAGGCACGTGAGTTTATGATTCCATTCCCTCCATCTTCACCTGCAATCGCATTGTTTAAGGGTGGTCAATTAGTTCACATGTTAGAACGTCATCATATTGAAGGCCGTTCTGCACAAGCAATTGCTGCGAACTTAGCTGGAGCTTATGATGAATTTTGCTAAAAATTAATAAAAAATTAATAAAAATCCTCAAATTATTTTGGGGATTTTTTATTTTTATAAAATGAATTCTTACGAAGAAAAAATATTAGAAAACACTATTTCATTTGTCAAAAAGACACTTGAAGGTGCTGAAGGTGGTCATGATTGGTTTCATATTGAAAGAGTCTATAAAAACTCTTTGTTAATTTCAAAGAGTGAAAGTGTAGACGCTTTTATTGTTTCATTAGGTGCTTTGCTTCATGATATTGCAGACGCCAAATTTCATGAAGGAGATGAAACTGTTGGCCCAACAATAGCTCGAAAATTTCTATTTTCTCAAAATGTTGATAGCTCAGTGATTGAGCATGTAGTTTGTATTATTAATCACATCTCTTTTAAATCTTCTTTGGATAAAAATAGCGTGAAATTTTCTTCTCCAGAATTGAGTGTTGTTCAAGATGCTGATCGATTGGATGCAATTGGAGCAATTGGAATTGCGCGTTGTTTCAATTATGGTGGCTTTAAAAATAGAGTGTTGTATAATCCAGATATCACTCCGAATTTAAACATGTCTAAAAAAGAATATAAAAAATCTGAAACTCCAACAATCAATCATTTTTATGAAAAATTATTACTTCTTAAAGACAAAATGAACACAAAAACTGGATTGAGAATCGCAACTGAAAGGCATCAATTTATAGAGCAGTTTTTAGATCAATTTTACGCAGAATGGAATGGTGAAAAATAAATTTAATTTTCTTTTGCAACTTCCAAAGATGTGATTTTATGTTCTAAAATTGCTAATTCTTCTCCATTTTGGATTATCTCGTCTACTGTTAGGCGTTTGTTTTTATTGACATAGTCAACTATCTCTTTACTCTTAAAAGTATAATATTCAAGAGTTGTATCTATTTTATCTTTCATTATATAAAGTATTAATTATTGAACAAGGTTTGTCATTTCGTTTCTATATTTAGAGGCAGATTTTCCAGTAAATTCTTTAAACAATTTATTGAAATGAGAAAAATTATTAAAGCCGCATTCATAGGAAATATCAGTTATACTTGACTGACTTTCTGATAATAACTTTGTTGCATGAACTACTCTATATTCGTTCACTAATTTAGTAAATGTCTTTCCAGTAGTTTTTTTAAAAAACCTACAAAATGCAGGAATAGTCATACTAACTAAATCTGAAATTTCATATAGAGATATATGCTGATTGAAATTCTCATTTATATGCTTAAAAATTAAATCTATTTTACTACTATCTTGTGGTTGTGTTTCAAACGCAAAGCCGTCTGCATTTAAAATAGTATAGTCATCGGATTTTGAAAGTGTGTGTAAAACATCCAAAAGAATCAAAACCTGTTTAAAGCCTCCTTTTTCAGTAATTTTTTCAATTTTTGGTCCTATTTTTTTTTTGGTTTTAACGCCAAAAACAATTCCGTTTTTTGCTTTTTCAAATAAACTTTTAATAGGAATCATTTCAGGAGCATCGAAAAAAGTTTTTCCTAAAAATTCTGGTCTAAACTGAATTAATGTTTCGGAACCATTTGTTGTTAATCTATCAGTAAATCCGTTATGAGGTAAATTAGATCCAATCAACAATAATTGACTATTATTGAAGTATGATAAATGGTTGCCTATATGCCTTTTCCCCTTTCCTTTATTCACATAAACCAATTCTATTTCTGGATGAAAGTGCCAAGAAGCAGACACATGCTTCAAAAACTTCGTATGCTTTTTTGCCAATATCGAACGCCCAAAATCTGGAGTAATTTTTTCTAATGTTGGCTTCACGTTTTTCATCAATTATATTTACAACAAAAATACCAAACAAACAAATAATAAAATAGAGATAATTACCCATTTTATATACTATATTAATATTAATAAAGGATTTAATTATAATTGGTGTTAATATAGCATATAAACACCCCAATTCTGATGTTATTATATCTAACTCTTTGAGATAGTTTTGCTATAATAATTATAAAACAACTTATGTTAGAAAAAGATGGAGTCGTATTTACTACTGTAATATCAGTTTGTGTTGTGCTTATTATATTACAATTTATAGTTATAGGGAATTTGCTAATGAAAAGATCCAAAAAATAAATTTGTAATTAGTGTCAACAGCAACTACAATGATTTTTGGAAAAAAGCGAGTCTTAAGACTCGCTTTTTTATTTTAAAAATAAGACTCTCCTTTTTATATGCCATATTAACCCAAAGATGTTTTATTTAAAACAATAATAATAATACAGCATACAAATTTACCAATTGACTTGTTTTATTAAACTAAAACACGTAATACCTTTGTATCATCAAATATTTTAAAAAATAAAAATTATGAAAACAACAATTAAAAAAAGTTTATTAGTAGTATTCATGCTAGGAACATTAATTAACTACGGGAATAATAAAACATTGATAGAATCAATGGATGACAAAAAAGGGCATACTCTAACTATTAGAGATACAACTCAAAAGGAAATTTATAGTTTAAGTATTAAAGATACAGGTAACTATTCTGAAATAATAAAATCTACACAATTAGAAGATGGGGAATTTACGGCAGAATTGAGTAAAGGTTTTGAAATCATAGAAAAACCTTTTAGAGTAGAAAAGGGAAGAGTTACATTCATAACAAATGAAGAAAAAAGAATTTTTAAACCGGTAATTAGAAATGAAGGTGATTTAATTTTTATTTCTAAAATTGCTTTTGACAAACAACCACTGAAAATAATTCTTTATTATAATAGTGAAGTTATTTTTACTGAAACTTTAGAGGGAAAAGATATTTTAGAGAGAGTTTATAGATTGTCAGAAAGATATGAAGGTAAATACAAAGTAGTTATTGATAATGTTGGAAGGCGTTATATTAAAAATATTAGTATTTAAAACTTAGTTAATTGTTCATGAAATCACTACCCAATGTTGGTGAAAAAAGCGAGCCAAATGGTTCGCTTTTTATTTTAATTTAAGAAAATTTAGGTTTTCTTTTTTCTAAAAACGCAGTAGTTCCTTCTTCAAAATCTGGCGTTCCAAAACAATTTCCAAAATTTTCTTTTTCAACTTTGTAACCATTTCTTTTTTTATCATAATTAGCATTTACAGCTGATATAGCATTCGCAATTGCAGTACTTGAATTACGTGCAATCTTAACAGCTAATTTTTCTGCAAAGGGCAATAACTCTTCCTGTTCTACAACATAATTTACTAGCCCGCAATTTAAGGCTTCTTGAGCTGACAACATACTGGCAGTCATAATCAATTCCATTGCTTTTCCTTTTCCTATCAATTGTGGCAAACGCTGAGTCCCTCCATATCCAGGAATTACTCCAAGCGATACTTCTGGAAGTCCCATTTTAGCATTGGAACTTGCAATTCTAAAGTGCGCACACATTGCCAATTCTAAACCTCCTCCAAGTGCAAATCCGTTGATAGCAGCGATAACAGGAGTTCCTAAATTCTCTACAAAATCAAACAATAAATCATGTCCGTTTTTAGATAATGTGGCTCCTTGAGCTTCATCAAAATGAGCAAACTCTTTAATATCTGCACCAGCAACAAAGGCTTTTGATCCACTACCAGTAAGTAGTATTGCTTTCACCCTTTTATCAAAATCTGCATCTGAAAAAGCCGTATGTAATTCTAAAATTGTTGCTAAGTTTAAAGCATTTAATTGATTAGGTCTATTAATTGTAATTGTTAATACACTTTCGTTTTGACTAAGTAAAATATTTTCGAAATTCATTATAATTTGATTTTATTGATTAGTTCATAAAGTTGAACTAGCATTAAATTTATTTTTTGGGTAATATTATTGTAAACACGGTTCCATGATTTTCAACAGAAGTAAATGAAATTTCACCACCATATGCTTCTACAATATTTTTTATCATTGGTAATCCAAGTCCCATTCCACTTGATTTAGTTGTAAATTTAGGTTCAAAAACTCTATCCTTTGTTTCTTCATCAATTCCCTTTCCGTTGTCTGAAACAATAATTTTTACAGTATCCCTATCTTCATTCAATTTCACTTCTATTGAAGGGTTTTCTATTCCATCTAGAGCTTGAGTTGCGTTTTTAACAAGGTTTGTGACAATACGTGTCACTTGCATTTTATCAAGGTTTGCTGTAATCTCTTTAGTGTCAGAATAAAAAGAAATATACGATTCTGTAAAAATCTCTGTTGCATGCTTCACAACTTCTACAACATTAATTTTCTCTTTTTTTACTGAAGGCATTTTAGCAAAATCTGAAAAAGCAGAAGCAATTGAGCTCATCACATCTATCTGCTGAATTAGTGTTTTACTATATTCTTTTAATTTACGAAATATCTCTGGATCATTTATATCAAACTTCCTTTCAAAACTTTGAACCGTTAACCTCATAGGTGTTAATGGATTTTTAATTTCATGAGCAACTTGTTTTGCCATTTCTCTCCAAGCATGTTCACGCTCACTTTGCGCTAACTTCACTGCACTTTCTTCAAGCTGGTCGATCATCCCATTATAAGAATCAACTAGATTGTAAATTTCAATACTTGCGTCTTTTAATACTATTTTTTCATTGCGCTTAAAAATTCGTGTTTGACTCATTTTATCACTTACCGTTTTTATGGAACGGGTGATATAACTAGAAATGAAGTAAGCCAGTGCTAAACCAATCAAAAACATTAATAAAAAACCTAATCCTAAACGAGATAAAAATTCTTTTAACTCTCTATCTTGTTCAGAACTATCTTCAAGATATGGCAAGTGAATAATTCCAATTGGTTTTGCTCTTTGATCTAAAAGATATGTATATAAAGATTGATATTCTTTATCGTTTTTAGTTTCTCTTTTTACAAATCGATGTGAAGCTTCATTGATTAATTCAGTTAAGATATTTTCTGTTATAACTCTTGAAACTGTATTTTTTGTAAAATCTCTATTGGACGAAACGATAAAACCTCCTTTAAGATCATAGATTTCGATTTCTAAATTATGAACCCTTGCTATTTCAAATATTTTATTTCTGAAAATCGTTTTTAACTCGCTTGTTGCTACTTGAAAAGTCGTATTGTTTATTTCTAAATCAAAATGATGCGTAATCGCTCTTTCTTTTCTTTCAAGCCTTCCTGTATTGTATTCTTCAGCTTGTTCGTGGTATTGAAAAATAGCAACTAATGCTATCAAAATTGAGGCTATTATTACCAAGAACATCATTGATAAAAATACACGATTTTGTAAGGATAGTTTTCTGCTAAACATTCGATAAATTTAAAGTAAATATACTCAATAAATATACCAAGAATATTATTTGTAACGAAACTTAAAAAAGAGAATCGCGCATACCAATATAGCCGTAACTGTATTGGCCAATATCATTGAAATACTTTCCAAATAAATTCCATAAATCAACCAAAGTATAACTCCTGTCAACATCACAAGGTACATAGATAAAGATAGATTGTCAGCAGATTTCGCCTTCCATGTTTTAATTACTTGCGGAACAAATGATGCTGTTGTGAAAGCGCCTGCAATCAATCCGATAATCTCTATATTAAAATCCATTTTATCCTACAATATTTACAATTTTACCAAGAACTACAATTACTTTTTTAGGTGCTTTACCTTCTAATTGTGCTATTGTTTTTTCATCTGCTAAGACAGCCTTTTCAATATCTTCCTTATTCATGTCTAATGGAAACTCTAGCATAAAGCGCATTTTTCCATTAAATGAAATCGGATAATTCTTAGAACTTTCTACCAAATGTTTGCCATCAAATACTGGAAATTCAGCAGTTGAAATTGATTCTTTATGTCCTAATTTACTCCACAATTCTTCTGCGATATGAGGCGCATAAGGAGAAATTAAAACCGCTAATGGTTCTAAAATTTCACGTTTATTACATTTCAAAGTACCTAACTCATTTACAGCAATCATAAACGAACTAACTGACGTATTGAAAGAGAAATTAGCAATGTCTTCATCTACTTTTTTGATGGTTTTATGCACTACTTTTAACTCGTCTTTAGTTGCGGCATCTTCTGAGACAACAAAGGCCCCTTCATCACCTAAATGGTACAATTTCCATAATTTTTTTAAGAAAGAAAACACTCCTGAAATACCTGAAGTATTCCAAGGTTTTGATTGCTCCAGAGGTCCTAAAAACATTTCAAATAACCTAAGGCTATCTGCGCCAAACTCCTCACAGATACTGTCTGGATTGACAACATTATACTTAGACTTCGACATTTTTTCTATTTCTCTACCTACTTTAAATGTTCCGTCTTCTTCAGTAATAAATTTTGCGTCTTTATATTCTTCTCTCCAATTTTTAAATGCACCTATATCTAATTCATCAGAAGCATTTACAAATGCGACATCAGAATGAACAGGCTTTATATTATACGTCATTAATTCTTCTCCACTTTCTATTTTTGATATAGTTTCTTTATCAACACCTAAGCAAGAAATAACGCTTTTAAATAATTTATTTTTTTTATTTGGATCATGTGTAAACTGATCTATATTAAATGAACTGGCAGAAGAATTAATATTTATACTATCATATAG
>CAJXUO010000071.1 GCA_913061425.1 uncultured Lutibacter sp. | reverse complement strand
GGCAGCGTCAGATGTGTATAAGAGACAGATACTCTTCTTGTATTAAGAACAGTTTTAGTGGTTTTCACCCTAATTATATTTTTATAGAAAACCTGCGATGGTTTCATAAAAAATATTGAATTTTGCACACACAGCAAATTTATTAATTTTTCACTAATAATTACCGTTCAAAATGTTAAAAGGCAAAAGCGAAAAAAAAACATCTTTATCTGAATTAGGAGAGTTTGGTTTAATTAAACATTTAACGAAACACTTTACTATTAATTGCGAATCTACAGAAAAAGGAATTGGAGACGATGCTGCTGTATTGGAATTTGGCGATAAACAAGCGTTAATTACAACAGATTTATTGGTTGAAGGGGTTCATTTTGACTTAGCATATATGCCTTTAAAGCATCTTGGTTATAAGGCAGTTATGGTGAACTTGTCTGATGTATACGCCATGAATGGAGCTGCAACACAGATTACCGTTTCTATTGCTATCTCAAACCGTTTTTCACTTGAAGCAGTTGAAGAATTGTACGCGGGAATTCAATTGGCATGTAATAATTATAATGTTGATTTAATTGGTGGAGATACAACGTCTTCAGTTACAGGATTATTAATCAGTATTACTGCTATCGGTGAAGTTAATAAGGAAGAAGTGGTCTATAGAAATGGCGCAAAACCAAATGATTTATTGGTAGTTTCGGGAGATTTAGGTTCTGCTTATCTAGGACTGCAAGTGCTGGAAAGAGAAAAACAAGTGTTTGAAGCGAATCCAAATATGCAACCAGATTTAGACACGTATTCATATATTGTTGAACGACAATTAAAGCCAGAAGCCAGAAGAGATATAGTTTCTTTATTAAAAGAATTGAAAGTGAAACCAACATCAATGATTGATATTTCTGACGGATTATCTTCAGAGATTTTACACATTTGTAGCCAATCTGAAGTTGGATGTAATTTATATGAAGATAAAATTCCTTTAGATCCACAAATGATTTCTACTTGTGAAGAGTTTAATATAGACTCAACAACTGTTGCGTTAAGTGGAGGTGAAGACTATGAATTGTTATTTACAATTTCACAAGAAGATTTTCCGAAAATACAATCAAACCCAAATTTTTCGGTTATAGGTCATGTTACTGATAAAAGTGAGGGGGCGTATTTGATTACTCGTGGAAATCAAAAAGTTGAGTTGATTGCTCAAGGCTGGAATTCATTAAAAGACGATTAAAACTTCGTTATAAATTTTTTTAGAGCCTCTAATAATTCTACAGAATTTTCAATGTGACTCATGTGTCCTTCTGAAAGTCCAACTGTAGGAATATTATTTTTTTTAGAGAATTTTATTGTTGATTCATAATCAACGACCATATCTTTTTTTCCTAGAATCAATAACTTTTTAAAACGCGCGTTTTTAAATAAATCAGCAAAATTTTGGCGAATAGCCATGCCTTCTTGAGAGGCAATATAGCCTTGTAGCGATGTTTTGAAAGCTTCAGTTAATCCTTTTTTTATTTCAGATGTATAGTTCAATCTACTTTCTTCAGCAAATAAATTGGTGAATGACATTCTAACCAAATTTTCATAATCTGTATGCGCCATTTTTACAGCTCTTGCCCTCAACTTTTTTCGTTCTTCACTATCATTTTCAAAGGTAGAATTTATCAAGCAAAGGCCTTTTATAGCCTCTGGAAATAACTGTGCAAACGCAAGTGAAATATAGCCTCCCATTGAATGACCAATCAACGTAAATTTTCTTAGGTTTAATGCCTTCAATACCGCTTTCACCATCATTGCTTGCTCTTCCATAGAATGCACATATCCGATATTTCCTGATGCTCCATGACCTAGTAAATCTATAGTTACAAGTCTGTTTTTTTTGGATAATTCAGGAATAATAGAATTCCACATCGAACTATTTTCTAAAAACCCATGAAGAAGAACCACAACAGACCCTTTTCCAAAATCGGAATAAGAAATAGGAATGTTTTTATAATTTACAAAACTTTGCATTATGCAAAAATAGGTGTCTTAAATCACATTTAATAAATAGTTGCCTTTTACTTTGCTTCTATGTAAGTTTTTATTGCTGATTTCAGGAGCGCTGTTTATTGTATACGAATTAGATTTAAAGAATTACTCATACAGAGGAATAATTATATTTACTATCAGCTCATGAACTTAATGTTAAAAGTGTGGAAAACAGAAAAAATGTTAGCCTGTAATATTTCATGTATGTTTTTTACTTACGAGGAGTCTATTTGGAATGGCACACAACGTTAATATATGTTTTGTTTTAATGAACTATATCGGTCGATAAGCGAAGTTAGTTTCTTCTAAGTTAAGAAACGCAATAACTTATTTCATCAATGCTTCAATATCTTCTACTTCAATAGGAATATGTTGCATTAAATTAAATGGCTCACCAGTTTCTTGAATTACATAATCGTCTTCTAAACGAATCCCTAAATTTTCTTCAGGAATATATATTCCAGGCTCAACCGTAAATACCATATTTGCTTCCATTGGCTCAGATAAAATACCGTAATCATGAGTGTCTAATCCCATGTGATGCGAAGTTCCATGCATAAAATACTTCTTATATGCAGGCCAATTTGGATCTTCATTTGCCACATCTTCTTTGGTTATTAATTTTAATTCTATCAATTCTTTCGTCATTATTTCTCCTACTTCCACATGATAATCTGCCCAAATAGTTCCAGGAACTAATAATTTTGCAGCGGCATTTTTAACACGCAATACAGCATTATAAACATCTTTTTGACGTTCCGTAAATTTTCCAGAAACAGGAATACAGCGCGTCATATCACTTGCATATCTAGCGTAACTTGCGCCAACATCCATTAAGATAACATCGCCTTCTTTACATTGTTGGTTGTTTTCTATATAATGTAATACGTTGGCATTATATCCACTAGCAATAATTGGTGTGTATGCAAATCCATCACTGCGGTTTCTTATAAATTCATGAATATATTCTGCTTCAATTTCATGTTCCCAAACATTTGGTTTTGTAAATCCTAACACTCTTTTAAAACCTTTTTCAGTAATATCACATGCTTGTTGCAATAGCGCAATTTCTTCAGGCTCTTTTATTGAACGCAATCGTTGAATAATTGGTTGGCTACGAAGGTATATGTGTGCTGGATAATTTACTTTGCATTTTTTTATAAACCTGTCTTCACGAGTTTCAGTTTCTACTGCTTGTCTATAATGTTCGTTTGTGTTTATATATACATTTTCTGCTTGAACCATCAAGTTAAAAAATACTTTTTCAAAATCTTCTAACCAATAAACGGTCTTAATTCCAGAAGTTTTAAGCGCTTTTTCTCTATCTAATTTTTCTCCTTCCCATACAGCAATATGTGCATTGGTCTCTTTTAAAAATAAAATCTCTTGATGTTCTTTTTTAACAGCATCAGGAAATAAAACAAGGATACTCTCTTCTTGATCTACACCGCTTAAATAAAAGATATCTCTATGTTGAGCAAACGGCAATGTACTGTCAGCACTTATAGGATAAATGTCATTGGAATTAAAAACCACCAATGAATTAGGCTTCATTTTGGCAACAAACTTCTTACGGTTTTTTACAAACAGGTTTTTATCTATTGGAAAGTATTTCATTTGAGTAAATTTTGGTAAACAAATTTATACAATTGTTCGTAATCAGTCTAATTTTAATCAGCGTTTTTAGATTGCTTCTAAATACCTAAAAAATAAAACAAATCATTTTTATGAGCAGATAACTTATAGTATCTTTGTTTTCTAAACTAACTTCAAAAAAAATGAGCGGACTTTTATCTTCGTCAATTGCTAGAAAAGTGTCAATGGCACTTTCAGCATTTTTCTTAATGTTTTTTCTATTACAACATTTCGCAATAAATAGTATGTCAGTTTTTAGTGCTGATGTTTTTAATGAAACCTCTCATTTTATGGGAACAAACCCATTGATTCAATACGTGATACAGCCAGTTTTAATTTTTGGAGTTGTATTTCACTTTGTCATGGGCTTTGTTTTGGAATTGAAAAACAGCAGAGCTAGAACTGTAAAATATGCTAAAAATAATGGAGGCGCAAATTCTTCTTGGATGTCAAGAAATATGATTTGGAGCGGATTGGCAATATTAGCCTTTATGGTTTTACACTTTATAGATTTTTGGATTCCAGAATTAAACACGAAATTTATTCAAGGAGATATGTCAGGTTTATTGGAAGATGGTGAAGGATATCGTTATTTTGAAGAATTACAGCATAAATTTGTAAATCCAATAAGAGTTGGTGCTTATGTAATTGCATTTGTATTTTTAGCATTACACTTATTACATGGATTTAATTCGGCATTCCAATCTATGGGAGCGAATAATAAATATACTAAAGGATTAAAAACATTCGGAAAGGCGTATGCCATTTTAGTTCCATTAGGATTTGTTTTTATTGCACTTTTCCATCATTTTAATCATTAAAAATAAGGTATGACAACATTAAATTCAAGAGTACCTAAAGGAACACTTTCAGATAAGTGGACTGATTATAAAAACCATATTGATTTAGTAAATCCAGCAAACAAGCGTAATATAGATGTTATTGTTGTTGGTACTGGTTTAGCAGGAGGTTCTGCAGCGGCAACATTAGCAGAATTAGGATACAATGTAAAAGCATTTTGTTATCAAGATTCTCCTCGTAGAGCGCATTCTATTGCTGCTCAAGGAGGAATCAATGCTGCAAAAAATTACCAAGGAGATGGAGATTCTAACTATCGATTATTTTACGATACCGTAAAAGGAGGAGATTATAGATCAAGAGAAGCAAACGTGCATCGTCTTGCGGAGGTTTCTGGAAATATTATTGATCAATGTGTGGCTCAAGGAGTTCCATTTGCAAGAGATTATGGAGGATTACTTGACAATCGTTCTTTTGGAGGTGTATTGGTTTCAAGAACTTTTTATGCTAAAGGACAAACAGGACAACAGTTATTATTAGGTGCTTACTCTGCAATGAATCGTCAGATTGCTCGTGGAAAAATCACAATGCACAACCGACATGAAATGTTGGATGTTGTAAAAGTTGATGGTAAAGCGAGAGGAATAATTGCACGTAATTTAATTACAGGAGAAATAGAACGTCATTCTGCACATGCTGTTGTGATTGCTTCTGGAGGATATGGAAATGTATATTTCTTATCTACCAATGCTATGGGATCTAATGCTACTGCAGCATGGAAAATTCATAAAAAAGGAGCGTATTTCGCGAATCCTTGTTATACTCAAATTCATCCTACGTGTATTCCACGAAGTGGAGACTATCAGTCAAAATTGACTTTGATGTCAGAATCGTTACGTAATGATGGACGTATTTGGGTGCCGAAAAACATGGAGGATGTAATGGCAATTAGAGAAGGGCGTAAAAAACCTACCGATTTGTCTGAAGAGCAAAGAGATTATTATTTAGAAAGACGTTATCCTGCATTTGGAAATTTAGTGCCTCGTGATGTTGCTTCAAGAGCAGCAAAAGAACGTTGTGATGCTGGATATGGAGTAAATGCTACTGGTGAAGCGGTGTATTTAGATTTTAAATCTGCTATAAATAGATATGGAAAAGAGCAAGCAAAAATTACGCATGTCTCTAATCCGTCAGAAAAAGAAATTTACGATTTAGGAAAAGCAATTGTTGAGGCGAAATATGGAAACTTATTCCAGATGTATGAGAAAATTGTAGATCAAGATCCATATAAAACTCCAATGATGATTTATCCAGCAACTCACTATACAATGGGAGGCGTTTGGGTTGATTATAACTTAATGACTACAGTTGAAGGATTGTACTGTATTGGAGAGGCGAATTTCTCTGATCACGGAGCAAATAGGTTAGGAGCATCAGCATTGATGCAAGGTCTTGCAGATGGATATTTCGTATTGCCATATACAATTGGAGATTACTTGTCAGATGATATCCGTACAGGAACGATTTCTACAGAATCAGAGGCGTTTGATGAAGCAGAAAAATCTGTTAAAGAGCAATTAGATTTCTTTATCAATAATAAAGGAACACACTCAGTTGATTATTATCATAAGAAATTAGGGAAAATCATGTGGGAAAAATGTGGAATGGCTCGTAATAAAAAGGGATTAGAAGAAGCAATAAAAGAAATTCAAGAGGTTCGTGAAGACTTTTGGAAAAACGTTATAGTTCCAGGAAGTTTGAATGAATTCAATCAAGAATTAGAAAAAGCAGGAAGAGTAGCAGATTTCTTAGAATTAGGAGAATTATTTGCTAAAGATGCTTTGAATCGTGAAGAATCTTGCGGAGGTCATTTCCGAGAAGAACATGTTACAGAAGATGGAGAGGCTAAACGTGACGATACCAATTTCGCATATGTTGCTGCATGGGAATATGTAGGAAAACCTAGTGAAGCGATATTGCATAAAGAAGAATTAGAATTTAAAGATATTGAGTTAAAAACTCGTTCATATAAATAAGAAGGCATTATGAATTTAACACTTAAAATTTGGCGTCAAAAAGATGCAAACGACAAGGGTAAATTAGTAGAATATAAAGTAACAGATATTTCTGAGCATATGTCATTTTTAGAAATGATGGATGTTTTAAATGAACAATTAGTGAATACAGGTGATGAGCCTGTAGCTTTTGATCATGACTGTCGTGAAGGAATTTGCGGAATGTGTTCTATGTATATCAACGGTCAAGCACACGGTCCTGATACAGGAGTTACAACATGTCAATTGCACATGCGAATGTTTAAAGATGGAGATACTATTTATATAGAGCCATTTAGAGCAAATGCTTTTCCTGTAATTAAAGATTTAGTTGTAGACCGTTCTTCATTTGAAAGAATCCAACAAGCAGGAGGATATATTTCAGTGAACACTTCTGGAAATACTCAAGATGCAAACGCGATTCCTATTTCTAAAATTGCTGCAGACGAAGCAATGGATGCTGCAACGTGTATTGGTTGTGGAGCATGTGTTGCAACGTGTAAAAACTCTAGTGCGATGTTATTTGTTTCTGCTAAAGTATCTCAGTATACTTTGTTACCACAAGGTCAAGTAGAAGCTGCGGATAGAGTTTTAAATATGGTGAAACAAATGGATGAAGAAGGTTTCGGAAACTGTACAAATA
>CAJXUO010000070.1 GCA_913061425.1 uncultured Lutibacter sp. | reverse complement strand
AGAATTAATAGATTGGGTAAATGAAATGCATGAATTGACTAAAAAGGTGTATGTATCTGCAGAAAAAGGAGAAAATCTTCGTTATAGATATTCTTATAGACATTTTGGAACAGTACGTTCTCAATTACAAATAGGAGGAATCAGACTTGCTAAAGTGCTGAATGAATTGTTTTAATTTATCAAAAAAGTATTAAATAAAAAAACGCTCCAAAATTTGGAGCGTTTTTTTTGATGACAATTTAAAGTTTGTTTACTTGTCTAAATTTTTAGTCATATAAAAACCAGCTAATAAACCTGTTCCAGCTGTTAAAAAGATAACTCCAGGATATAATGCGTCTTCATCCAATGTTGTTAGTTGATCAATAATTGAAGCTAATAAAGTTCCAAGACCTATTCCCATTAATAATAATGCAATATTTAAGATTAATACTTTCCAAACTGGTGCAGTTTTTCTGTTACCTTTATTAAATATTTCTGCTCCAATACCTTTTTCGATAAGTGCCATTCTTTCTTTGTTTCTTGTTGTAAAGAATAGATAAACTATTCCGAAAAGTAGTCCAAAGATGATAGGTATTATAATTACTTCTGATCCCATGATTGATTTGTTTTTAAATGATTATTTTTAATTCGTTATACAAGCATATGACTTCAAACTAATAGTTGAGGTTACAGAAAAAGATAAAAATATTTTTTTTAAAGAATATTGTAACCTTTTTTAATATTCTATAGTCTTATTACAGATGGCAAATAATGATGACGATTATTATATAAAGAGAACACTTGATGGTGACAGTGCTTCTTTCGGTTTTTTAGTTGATAAATACCAGAATATGGTATTTACTTTGGCTATTAAAATGTTAAAGCATAGAGAGGAATCTGAAGAGGTGTCTCAAGATACTTTTATAAAGGCTTATAAATCATTGTCAAGATTTAATGGCGAATCTAAATTTTCTACATGGTTGTATAGAGTTGCGTATAATACCTGTCTTGATAGAATAAAAATGAATTCAAAGTTTAATAATGATGTCGAGATAAATGATGTGACTTCAAATGAAATTTTCCAAGCAGAAAACATTTTTGATAGTCTTGAGAATAAAGAACGAAGTGTGATTGTTCAAGAATGTATGAATAAACTTCCAGAAGATGAGCGAATTATTATGCATTTATTTTACTTTGAAGAATTAAGTTTAAAGGAGATAGTTGATGTGGTTTCCTTATCTGAAGGAAATATAAAAGTAAAGTTGTTTAGAGCAAGAAAGAAATTAGTTACTATTTTTAAGGAATCTGTTGAACCCGAAATATATAGCAGTTATGAGCAATAAGGAAAAAGAGTTGTTAGATAATTTTGCCAAAAAAATGGTAAAAAATTCACCTATAGAGAAACCCTCGAAGAGTTTTTCAAGTAATGTGATGAATGCTATAAATGCTCTTGAAGTTAAAAAGAAGAGTAGTGTATATCAGCCATTAATTTCAAAAAGGGTTTGGTTTTTAATTGTAGGTTCGCTAATCGCTTCAATGGTGTTGTTATTGAAAACTAAACCGATAGAAATGCCTAATTTTTTATCTAAAATAGATATAAGTGGAATTTCAAATCCATTTTATTTTGATTATTCTTTAAATTTTTCTGTATCGAATGTTACACTTTATTGCTTCTTGTTTTTAGCAATTATGGCTGTAATTCAATTTAATTATATTAGAAACTATTATAATAATTACAGTTAATTTTTTATTTTAAAGTTAAAACTAAATCATCTTGCATTACCATTTCCCCTTCTTTAAGAGTTATTGATTTGACTTTTCCGTTTTTGGTTGCCGTTAAAGTTGTTTCCATTTTCATGGCTTCAATAATGAATAAAGGATCATTCTCTTTAATAATATCACCTACTTTAACTAAAGTTTTATATAACAACCCTTGTAATGGAGCGCCAACTTCATTATCATTTCCTGTATCTGCCTTAGCGTTTTCTATCTTTATAATATTAAGAGATTTGTCCTTTATTAGCACATATCTATTCTCACCATTCACTTTAAAAAACACAATTCTTTTACCTTCTTCATTTGGATTACTCACTGATAAAAGTTCTACTAAAATAGTTTTTCCAGGTTGAATATCGACCATTATCTCTTCTTGAACTTCCATTCCGTAGAAAAAGTTTTTGGTTGGTATATTCGCTAAGTTCCCATACGTTTTATAAGTTTCATGGGCTTTTTCAAAAACTTTTGGATATAGACTATGAGATAAGAAATCTTCAAATTCTATTGCGCGTGTAAATCCTTTTTGAAATTTCTTTTGAAAAGCACTATATGCTTTATCAAAATCGATTGGTTCTAAATGTGCATTTGGTCTGTTGGTATAAGGCTTTTTATTTTTTAAAATAATTTTTTGAAGTTCTTTCGGAAATCCTCCAACAGGTTGGCCTAAATCACCTTTGAAGAAATTTATTACAGACTCTGGAAATGAAATAGTTTGCCCTCTTTCCATAACATCTTGTGGCGTTAAATTTTTCTTTGCCTTCTTTATCTTTTGTTGTTTTTGGCTTAAAATCAATTGCTATAGTTATTGTTATACGAACCTGATATTATAAGAGAGGCTGAGAGTAAATTTTAAAGAGAATTATTCCGCATCAATTTTCTCAATCATTTTCACAGCTTCTGCTCTTGGAGGATATTTTTTTGAAACAACAAATCCAACTATCATTGCAACTGCAAATGAAGGCGCAAGAACATCAAGCGCTACAAAATAGGGTCCAACTTCTGACATTTCCTTAAACACAAAATTGAATAATAGTACCGCAATAAATCCTGAAATCATTGAGGCAATTGCTCCCCTTTCTGAATATCCTTTCCAGAAAAGTGAGAGAATAATTACGGGACAAAAAGTAGCCGCAATTCCAGACCATCCAAATAATATAACCCAAAATATTTGCCTATCAGGTGATACATAGTTCATAATCATGGCAATTATTAAAGCCGTAAAAGCCATTATTGCTGTAGAGGTTCTAGAAATTTTTGTAAGGCTTTCATCTTTTATTTCTGGCCTAAATACTTTTTGATAGAAATCCCGTGTAATTGCACTTGAAGCTAATATTAAAAGTGAGTCAATTGTAGACATTATTGCTGATAAAACAATGGCAACAAATATTGCAACTAATATTGTGGGTAAGAATTCTTCAGTAATCATACTTAATACATTTTCACCGCTATTCCCTAAAACAGCTTCAGGATCTTGTCCTTCTTTTGTAAAATATATACGTGCAAGAATTCCAATTGTTACAGCAGCAGCATCAGTAAGTAATGTAAAAGCAGTTGCAACCCATTTTCCTTTATCTACTTCTTTTTCACTTTTTATAGACATAAACCGAACATATACCTGCGGTGAGCCAAGAAAGCCTAATCCAATCATTGAGAACCCTAGAATTGTAAAGAGGTTCATCCACATGTCTGGACTTCTTCCCATTACTTGTGTTAGGGTTGGATCTATCGCATTTAACCCTTCAGTAATTCCGGTGCCTTGATCCATAGAAAACCAAACAACTATTGGAAGTAGGACTAAACCAAAAAACATGAGTAAGCCTTGAAATAAATCTGACCAAACTGCGGCAACAAAACCACCAATAAAGATATATGCAAGAACAATTAAAAACCCTATTAATGCTCCAACTCTATAGTCAATTCCAAGCATTGATTTAAAAGCAACACCTGTAACGTCTATTTGAGAAGCTACATAAATAACAATAAAAATTACGAGTACAGAAGCAGCTACAATTCGAAGCGTATGTGTTGAAGATTTAAAATGGCTATGAAGATAATCGGGAATCGTTATTGCACCATATGCGTCTGATCTTTTTTTGAAGCGTTTGGCCATAAATTGCCAAGAAATAAATACACCAAGTAGTTCTCCGACAACAACCCAATATCCAGAATATCCTGCCATTGCGCCCATTCCTGTAAGTCCAATAAGTAACCAACCAGATTCTCCAGTTGCTCTTGCCGAAAAGGCAACAGCCCAAAATCCCATTTTTTTTCCACCAACATAATAATCACTCATGTTTTTGATGCGTCTTGAGGCTAAAATTCCAATTAGAAATAATATACCAACATAAACTGCCAATACAACTATTTTGATTATAAAATTTTTGTCTTCCATAGTGATTGATATTTGTGGTTAGTTTTCAGAGAGTTTGTAAGTCAAGAATCTTAAAAAAAAATATAAAAAGAGTATTTTTAAGATGCTGAAAAGTAGTCAAAAAAATAGGATATATTTTGATTTTTCACTTAAATCGTTTTAAAAAATGCTTAAAACACGGTAAAAACCCTTAAAATTCACTATATTTGAAACCTTGAAATGATTTATAAATCAACTCAATTATTTAGTTGGATTTAGGGATTGACCTTGGGTTTGTACATTAAATGAACAAAAAAAAAGGATATATTATTTTGAATTCTAACGAAGATAGTACTTCAACACTTCAAACATTAAACGATTTAATTGCAGCTCTGTCTGAAGGGGAGAGGGCGACTTACAATCACATAATACGATCAACAAAATTTCAAGCAACTGCTTTTGAGAGCTATTCTTCATGGTCTAACGATTGTTATACCCGAAATTGTATTGTTGATAATGAAAATTTTGAATTAATTTTAATCTGTTGGTGTGAAGGTCATCAAACACCAATTCACGATCATGGAGGAGAAGAATGTTGGGTAAAAGTGATTGAAGGAGAATTCAAAGAAACGATTTATAAAGAAAACGAAACTGGCAATCTTAATATTGTAAAAACTGCTATCTCAAAATCTGATGAGGTCACTTATATGAAAGATTTTATGGGCTTCCATAGATTACAAAGCCTGTCTAATAAAAGAAGTATGTCACTTCATTTGTATGCTAAACCAATTCGTAAATGCAGAGTATTTGATGAGGAGTCAAAAACTTTTTCGGATAAAAAAATGGACTACGATACCATTGCATAATCAATAATAAATTTAAAAGAATAAAATATAATGTCTACTATAAATAATGATTTAACTTTATTTAATGAACTTGTTGAAGTTTTAATTACTGAAGAAGAGAAAAATCCTGTAGCAGAAAGAATAGATTCGAGTAAACTGTACGACTCTATAGATCTTTCGTTAAATGATGCTGCAATGATTGATGATGAGTTTAAATCCTTACTTCGTGATGTGCTGATTTCTACACCAAAAACGGCAACTAACTTATTCTTCAATCAACTTTTTGGAGGAAGGCAAAGCAAAGCAATTTTAGGAGATTTATTGGCAGTGATGCTTAATAACAGCATGTATACATATAAGGTTGCAGGTCCACAAGTTGGTATTGAGCAAGAAATTATTAGACAATCTTGCGATTTAATTGGTTATGGTTCTAAAAGTAATGGGACGTTTCCAACAGGCGGTTCTATGAGTAATTATATGGCTTTGATAATGGGACGTGATGCTAAAGATCCTACTTGTAGGTTAAGCGGAATGTCTAAACCATTAATTATTTATACTTCTAAAGAATCTCATTATTCGAATTCTAAAAATGCAAGTTTTGCAGGAATTGGAAGAAATAATATCCGTTATATTAAAGCAGATTCAAAGGGGAAAATGATTCCAGAGAAATTGGAAGAACAAATTTTAGAAGACATCCAAAATGGTGGAATTCCAACGTATGTGAATGCAACAGCAGGAACAACAGTTTTAGGTGCTTTTGATCCTATTGATAAAATTGCAGATATCACCGAAAAATATAAGATTTGGCTTCATGTTGATGGAGCATATTGTGGAAGTGTAATTTTTAGTGAGCAATACAAACATCTTGTTAAAGGTGTAGAAAGATCTAATTCATTTAGTTACAACGCACACAAAATGCTTGGGACACCATTAACTTGCTCAATAATTTTAGTGAATGATAAAAAACAATTGCATGATTCGTTTAGTAATGATGCAGATTATCTGTATCAAACAGACGGTGACGATTTTAATCTAGGTAAAACGTCGTTTCAATGTGGAAGAAGAAATGATGCCTTGAAGTTTTGGACGCTTTGGAAATCTCTTGGAACAAATGGCTTGAAGCAGATTGTAGACCAACAATTTAAATTGGCTGATGTTGCTCTCGAATACGTTAGAAGTAATTCAGATTACACGTTATACAGTTTTGATGATTCAATTTCAATCTGTTTTAATTATAAGGATGTTGATCCGATGGCGCTTTGCACTGCGTTGTACGAACATCAAATTACAGTTGTTGGATTTGGATCTTTTGATGGCGATACATTTATTAGATTGGTAACAATTAATGCAAACAATGAGAAACAAGATATCTTAAATTTCTTTAAAGTTCTAGAAGAATTCGTTGAAAAGACTCCAAACTTGGCAAGAGTGAAGGAAGAGGTTTCGGAGCGATTATAAACGAACTGTTGAGTGCGTTTCAAATTAAACCAAAAACCGTTTTACTTTATAAGTAAAACGGTTTTTGGTTTATAAGATATTGAAACCGAAGATTCACGAATGCTTTAGATAAGAATAAAGCATGAATCAAACAGGACTCTTTTATTTAATCAACTCGTAACTACGCTTGATAAAATCTGTTAACTCTTCACCATGTAAAAGGTTTTGAGATAACCTTGCTAAATCAAAAGTTTGCTTGATTAAACGTTCTTGTTTTTTTGCAGTTTTGGTATTTAATATTTCACCTACAAGTTCGTTGTTGGTATTTACAACCAAGTTATACATGTCAGGTAAATTACCCATTCCCATCATTCCGCCTCCGCCTCCAGATGCTTGCATTTCTTTCATTCTACGCATAAATTCAGGTTGCGTGATGATAAAAGGATTGGCAGTAGAATCCATAGATTCAAGTTGAATTGAATAAGTTTCTTTAGGGATATTAGATTCTAAAACAGTTTTTAAACTTGCTTGTTCATCATCAGATAACTTACTAACTTTTACTTCGTCTTTTTTGATTAGATTTTCAATATGATCTCCATCAACTCTAGAGAATGTTACTTTTTCTCCAGAAGTTTCTAATTTCTGTATTAAATGCGAAATAATTGGTGAATCTAAAATTAAGACTTCATATCCTTTTGCAGTTGCATCTTGTATATAACTATGCTGTGCATCTTTATTAGAAGCTGTCTCTTATACACATCTGACGCTGCCGACGAATAGAGA
>CAJXUO010000069.1 GCA_913061425.1 uncultured Lutibacter sp. | reverse complement strand
GGTATATAGGTGATTCTGCTGATAGTCAAAATTTTTCTGCTGAATGGTTAAATGCTGTAGGTAGAACAAGCGGTGTAAATTATACAACGTTAGATTCAAGAGATGCTTTAGATGCGTTAGGTGGAGATAGAACATTGTATTCTTATAGAGTAGATGCTGGTCAACCAACACAATTTCAAGTTGTGAAATATTTGCCAGAAGCAGATCCAGTTTTAGGGATAACTTCAACAGTTACTGACCGTACAAAGGCTGGTAATGATTGGATTGTTTTACGTTATGCAGACGTACTATTAATGCATGTAGAAGCAATTATGGCTGGAGGTACAAGTACAACGGTACAAGCGGCTTTAGATTCTTTTGAAGAAGTTCGTTTAAGAGCTGGTTTATTAGGTGATGATGATATCACTAAACAAGAATTATTAGATGAAAGACGTGTAGAACTAGCTTATGAGAATCATCGTTTATTCGATTTGATTCGTTTTAACGAAGCACAAACTGTATTAGCAGGATTTTCATCTGCAACAGGTGGTAGTTTTAGCGCCTCAGATCTTTTATTGCCAATTCCACAAAGAGAAATTAACTTAAGTAATAATGTTTTATCACAAAATCCAGGTTATTAAAATAATACTATTATGAAAATTAGAACAAAAAAAATATACAAATTATTAGCAATTTTTGCTGTATTCAGCTTAGTATTTGCTTGTAATGATTTAGGACAATTTGAACCTATTGATACAAATTCAATAGCAGATGCAACACCACCAACTGCAAGTTTTTCTTACTCGCAAGGAGCTGGTCCGGATGACGAATGGAAAGACTACTCTTTTGCTAATCAATCAGTAAGTGCAACAATGTATGCGTGGGATTTTGGAGAAGGTAGTGTATCTACAGATGTTGATGGAGCAAACACATATCCAGGGGAAGGTACTTGGACAGTAACTTTAACTGCTTCTGATGCATTAGGAGTTACGAGTACTTTTTCTGAAACAATTGAGATTGTTCAACCAGCAGAACCAGATGTTCCTGACCCAGTTTTAGTAAACTTTGATTTTGATAAACTTCCTAAATCTTCAGGCTCTGATTGTACTTGTTCAGGTTGGATTAACAAAAGTATAGGAGATCAAGGAGAATCTAGTTCTGGTAATGGTTCTGATGTTCTTAAATTTGATAATAATGAACCAGATCATATATATCAGGAGTTTGAAGTTACGCCAAATGCAGACTATACAATAACAATAATTACACAATTCAAACCTTCAGCAGCAGGTTCATTCCCTAGTGAACTTGAAATAAGAGTTTTAGCAGGGGCAGGTTATGATAGTGGTTACACTCCTATGTATTATACAACTACTACAGATTTCCCTCAAGATGGTTATGGCTATTCTTCAGTTTCACAGGTAGAAGATACTGCAAACAATCTTTCAGTTGATGTAAGAAGTAATCCAAGTGATGATAATTATCTAACTTCTACATATACATTTAATGCAGGAGCTAATGATAGTGTTGCTTTATTCATGAGAGGTATTGGAGGACCTGCTACTGGTGGTGGTGGTGGTACCTTCGGGTATAATAGTGGAGATGAAGAAATAAGAATTGATTCTGTAATTATTACTGCTATAAATTAATTTTTAATGAAAAACATTCAAAAAATAATATTACTATTTATAGTAATGATGTTTTTATCTGTTAACGCTACTAGTCAAAATGAGAAAAGTAGCGTTACAGATTCGAATGTAAAAGTTGAAAAGAAAACCAAAAAGAAGAAAAAAAAGAGAAGAAAAAAAGTAAGATTACCTGCTATTGATTTAAGTCATTGGAAGGTAACTTTACCTATTTCTAATGAACAGGGCAAACCTTATGAAATAAGCCCTCCTCAAATCAATGATTTTGCAACAAATGAAATTGCAAAACCTTACATGTATATTGATTCAACAAAAGGAACAATAGTTTTTCACGCTATGCCAACAAGTTCTACAACTAAGAATACAAAGTATTCGCGTTCAGAATTAAGAGAACAAATGGTCCCAGGCGAAAACAATGTTAATTGGACCTTTGAACAAGGTGGAATTATGAAAGGTAAGCTGTCAGTTGCTGAAGTCACTAAGGATAAAGATGGTAAATACCATAGAGTTATTATCATGCAGATTCACGGTAGATTGACAAATGAACAAAGAGATTTGATAGGTGAAGATGATAATAATGCTCCTCCTATGTTAAAAATTTATTGGGATAAAGGGAAAATAAGAGTTAAAACTAAAGTTCTAAAAAATTTAAATGCAACAGTACCAGAAATTCTTCATGAAGATGCTTGGGACAATGATGTTGGATTTAATTTCGAAGAAGAAGTAGGCTTTAATAAATTCACTTTGGAAGTTAGAGTTTCGGAGGGAAAAATGGTTATAGTTTTAAATGATACCGAGTATAAAGTTTATAAAAGTGTTCACATGAGAAAATGGGGAATTTTTGAAAACTATTTTAAAGCAGGGAATTATTTTCAATCAAGAGATAAAGGTTCATCTGCAAAAGTTAATTATTACAATTTAGAAGTAAGCCATTAAAAATAATTATTTGAATTAGTAAAACTCAATAATAAATCGAATTTTATAATTATAATTTAATAAGTTAAGTCACAGTTTTTTTAATACATTTAACATAGTTATTTGGTTAACCAATTAGCTTGTTAAAAATAATGTAAAAAGCAAAAAACGTATGAAGTTAGAAACACTTAATAAGTCTGAAAGTTACGATATTCAAAAAATAATTATTTCTAAAATTGGAGATTTAATCAATTATAAAAATCTTGAACCGGGAGATAAATTACCTTCTGAAAGAATGCTTTCTGAAAAATTTGAAGTATCTAGAAGCACTGTTAGAGAAGCAATTCAAAAACTCGAGTTTTACGGACTATTAAAGTCAATGCCTCAAAGTGGAACCTTTGTAGCAAATATTGGAGTCATTGCTATGAATGGTATGATTGAAGATATTTTAAGATTAGAAGATCCTGATTTTAAATCATTAGTAGAAACAAGAATTTTACTTGAATTAAAAACGGTAAGATTAGCAGCTTTAAGGAGGACAGATGAAGATTTAGTGCATCTAAAGAATACATTGGATGCCTATAGAGTAAAGGTTTTAAAAGGTCATGATGCTGTTCAAGAAGATTTATTGTTTCATTTAGCAATTGCTAAAGCTAGTGGAAATAGTACAATGAATACTTTTATGTTAACAATTACACCTGAAATTATTACAAATTTCGAAAAATATCATGTCTGTAATAAAGACCTTCCAATAATAGGGATTAAACAACATGAGGATATATTTGAAGCTATTAAAAATCAAAAACCTCAATTAGCTAAATCTAAAATGAAAGAACATTTTAGTGTATTATATCAATACTGCTACAACACATAAATAAAAATTTTAAACAAATTATATGAAATTAAAAGGATTAAGATGGTGGATTATTGCCCTAATATTTATAGCAACAGTTATAAATTATATAGATAGGACAGCTTTTGCATTATTATGGCCTGAAATGGGTAAGGATTTAGGTATGGATAATTCAGATTATGCATTAATGCTTAATATATTTATGTTAACCTACGCTGCTAGTAAATTTTTATCAGGAAGATTATACGATCAAATTGGAACTAGAATTGGATTTGTAGTTTCTATTGTTGTTTGGTCTGCTGCTGCTGCATTTCATGCATTTGCAAAAGGTGTTGTTTCTTTATCATTAGTCCGTGGACTACTTGGTCTTGGAGAAGCAGGATTATGGCCTGGAGCAGTAAAGAGTAATGGAGAGTGGTTTCCAGTAAAACAAAGGGCATTAGCACAAGGTATTTTTAACGCTGGAGCCTCAATAGGGAATGTAGTAGCACCTCTTATTATTGTTGTTCTTTATGCGCAATTTGGTTGGAAATCTACTTACATAATTTTAGGTGCATTAGGATTGCTATGGATTATCCCATGGTTGATAATAAACAAATCAAAACCGAAAGATCATCCTTGGATTACTGAAGATGAAAGAAACATGTTACTTAATGACCGAATAGAAAATAATGATGTTGTTGTTGAAGGTGCTAAAAGTTTACCTGTCGGAAAAATATTGAGCTACAAACAACCTTGGGGAATTTTATTTTGTAGATTTTTCATTGAACCAATTTGGTGGTTCTTTGCTGGTTGGATGCCAATCTATTTAAATTCAAAATTTGGACTAAGTATAGAAGAAATAGGAAAAACTATGTGGATATCTTACTTAATGGCTGCAGCTGGTGGAATATTAGGAGGAATGTTTACAGAAGCAATAATAAAAAGAACTTCTGTAGATACTGGTAGAAAAGCAAGTATCGTTTTAGGTAGTCTTTTAATAATAATTGGTTTTGTATCAATCATATTATTTGTAAATGATTCCAACTATATGACATTCATTTACCTTGCTGGACTAGCCCTTTTTGGATTCCAATTTGCTATTGGTAACATTCAAACTTTATCAAGCGATTTATTTAAAGGACCTTCAGTAGGTACATTGGCTGGATTAGCAGGAACTGTAGCAGCATTTTCACCAATTATAATGAACTGGTTTATAGGTAGGATAACAGAAGGAAGTTCATACATACCAGCATTTGTTGCAATAACCGTTTCGGTGGTGTTAGCAGTATTATCAATTTTCTTTTTTATTGGGAAAATAAGACAAGTAGAAAACACAGGAAATTAAAAATAAAATTTTATAACAAATAAAACAAGATTAAATGAGTAAAAATAAAGGAAAAATTGCTGTTATAACAGGAGCAACAGGAGGAATAGGATTTGCAGTAGCACGAAGATTAGGTCAAGACGGATTTACTGTAGTATTAAACGGTATAGAAGATGAGGCTGGAGCCAAAAGAGTTCAAGAACTAACTTCAGAAGGAATTACTGCAGAATATTTAGGATTTGATGTTACAAAAGAAGATGCTGTAACATCAAACATCAAAGCAATTGGTGAAAAATACGGTAAAATTGATGTACTTGTAAACAATGCAGGTGGACTAGGAGGAAGGTCAAGATTTGAAGAAATGACAACAGAATTTTACAGATTCGTAATGGCATTAAACTTAGACTCAGTGTTTTTCGCTTCAAGAGCAGCAATACCATTTCTTAAAAAAGGTGACAACCCAACCATTATAAACTATACATCTAATGCTGGATGGAATGCAGGAGGACCTGGAGCAGGAATCTACGGAACATCAAAAGCTGGAGTTCATACAATAACTAGGGCATTAGCAAAAGATTTAGCTGAATATGGTATTAGAGTAAATGCGGTATCTCCTGGTACAATTGATACGCCTTTTCATCAGCAAATAAAATCTACAAAGCCAGAAGTTTTTGCTTCTTGGGCAAATAATATTATGTTAGGAAGATTAGGGCAACCAGATGATGTCGCTGGAGTTGTTTCTTTCTTAGCAAGTAAAGATGCCTCTTTTTTAACAGCAGAAACAATTCAAGTTGGTGGCGGACAAGCATTAGGAATTTAGAATTAAAGAAATTTATTAAGAAATATGGGTAAAGTAGTAACTTTCGGAGAGATCATGTTAAGATTGGCTCCTCAAGGATTTTTAAGATTTTCACAAGTAAATAATTTTGATGTTGTTTATGGTGGAGGAGAATCAAATGTAGCTGTTTCATTAGCAAACTATGGCGTAGATGTAGATTTTGTAACACGATTGCCAAAAAATGATATTGGAGCTTGCGCGATGATGGAAATGAGGAAAAGAGGTGTTGGTGTTGATAAAATTGTATATGGCGGAGATAGATTAGGAATTTATTTTTTAGAAACAGGCGCAGTAAGTAGAGGTAGTAAAGTGGTTTATGACAGAGCACATTCTGCCATTGCAGAAATAGAATCTGGAATGATAGATTGGGATTCAGTCTTTGAAGGTGTTGAATGGTTTCATTGGACAGGTATTACGCCAGCAATCTCTCAAGGTGCAGCAGATGTATGCTTAGAGGCTGTTAAAGCGGCAAGTTCAAAAGGAATTACAATTTCTACAGATTTAAATTATAGAGCGAAGCTTTGGACTTTTTGTGATGAATCACATAGAGAAAAAATAATGACGGAGTTAACTTCATACTGTGATATCGTTTTAGGAAATGAAGAAGACGCAGAAAAGCATTTTGGAATACATCCAGAAGGATTAGATGTGCATAAACACGGCCATGAGGTAAAAGCAGAAGCTTTTTTATCAGTATGTAAACAAATGATGGAAAAATTCCCTAGAGCTAAAAAAGTGATTACAACTTTAAGGGGTTCAATATCTGCTTCTCACAATACATGGGCAGGAGTTTTATATGATGGTAAAAAAATGTATGAAACACGTCAATATCAAATTACTGATATTGTTGATAGAGTTGGTGGTGGAGATTCATTTATGGGAGGATTAATCTATGGTTTATTAAAATATCCTGAAGATGATCAAAACGCATTAGACTTTGCTGTTGCTGCTTCGTGTTTAAAACATACAATTAAAGGTGATGCAAATTTAGCAACTTTATCAGAAGTAGAAAAATTAATGGGCGGAGACGCATCAGGACGAGTAGCAAGATAAGATATGGCAAATTTTTCAAGACTAGAAGTTGTTGAGGTTATGAAACAAACAGGATTGGTTCCGTTGTTTTATAATTCTAATTTAGAAATTAGTAAAAAAGTAATAAACGCTTGTTATAAAGGTGGTGCTCGGTTATTAGAGTTTACAGCAAGAGGTGATTTTGCTCATGAAGTTTTTGGTGAACTCAATAAATATGTTCTTAAAGAATTACCAGGAATGATCATGGGAGTTGGTTCTGTAACAGATGCAGCATCAGCTTCAAGATTTATGTCTTTAGGCGCAAACTTCATAGTAACTCCTGTTTTAAGAGAAGATATTGCATTGGTTTGTAATAGACGTAAAGTTATGTGGTCTCCAGGATGTGGATCATTAACTGAAATTGCAAGAGCTGAAGAACTTGGTTGTGAAGTAGTAAAACTATTTCCAGGAGGTATTTACGGACCTGATTTTGTGAAAGCAATAAAAGGCCCTCAACCTTGGACAAGTATCATGCCTACAGGAGGCGTATCACCTACTAAAGAAAATTTAGAAAGTTGGTTTAATGCCTGTCTCTTATACACATCTCCGAGCCCACGAGACCTCTCTACATC
>CAJXUO010000068.1 GCA_913061425.1 uncultured Lutibacter sp. | reverse complement strand
CTACACCTCTCTATTCGTCGGCAGCGTCAGATGTGTATAAGAGACAGCTTATAGAGTTTCAAAAAGAAAAATTAAACTATAAACTTATTGGAAGTTTAATGAATGAACATCACGAAGTTTTAAAAGATTTATTAAAAATTACTGTTCCAAAAATTGACGCGATGATTAATGGGGCAATAAATGCAGGTGCACTTGGCGCAAAAATTGTCGGCTCAGGGAGAGGCGGTAGTATTGTTGTTTTAGCGCCTCAAGGAAAGGAGAAACAAGTGATTGATGGGATAATGAATGCTGGAGCTATAAATTCATACAGTGTATCTGTAGATCCCGGAGCTAGAATTTTAAATAAATAACCATTTAATAATATAGCATGCATACTAATCTAATAATATTAGCAGGAGGAGCTTCTTCAAGGATGAAAAAGAAAACTTCTTATGAAGGCTTAAGCGAAGAAGAAATGCTTCAAGCAAATAAAAGAAGTAAAGGTCTTATTGGTGTAGGACCGAATGGTAGACCTTTGATGGATTATTTATTATATAACGCGAAACAAGCAGGATATAAAAAAATATATATTGTCATTAGTGAACAGGGTGGATTATTTAAAGAGTTTTACGGAAATAACAACAGAAACAATGCTTTCCATGGGCTAAACATCTCATTTTCTATTCAATATATACCTGAAGGAAGAGTAAAGCCATTTGGAACGGCAGATGCCTTATTTCAAACTGTTGTACAATATCCAGAATTAAATACGCAATATTATACGGTTTGCAATAGTGATAATTTATATTCCTATAAGGCACTCCTTGCTTTAAGGAATACGAATAGTGATAATGCATTTATTAGTTATTCTCGTGGAGCATTGGAATTCCCTTCAGAAAGAATTTCACGTTTTGCCTTGGCAAAGTTAGGAGAAGAAAATTGCCTCTTAGATATTATAGAAAAACCTGACTCTAAGGAAGCAGAAAATTATCGTGATGCATCAGGCAAGTTAAGAGTAAGTATGAATGCTTTCAAATTTAAAGGTTCAATGTTAGTTGATTACCTTAAAAATTGCCCGATTAATTCTGAAAGGAATGAAAAAGAATTACCAACGGCTTTATTGAATATGTTAGCAGATTATCCAAATTCTACAATAGGTATTCCTTTCTCAGAACATGTTCCAGATTTAACAGCCAAAGAAGATATTATTGCTGTAAAAGAGTATTTAAGTAAGTATTATAAAAAATTAAACTGGGATATCGTAATTAATGATATAGCCACGTAAATAAAAAAAACATATAATTACGGATGGAGCCGGTTTTATATGGAGTCTTTTTGCTGTATATTTATCAAAATAAAGGATTTTAAAATACAATTGAATAGTATCATAAGAGCTATTAACTAAACATTAAAAAATGGTATCACTAAGTACACTGGATTACACATTAATTATCACATTTTTTGCTATTACTTTGTTTATTGGAATATATGTTTCAAAACAATCTGGAAAAAGTTCAGCAGAGTATTTTCTTTCAGGAAAAAATATGCCTTGGTGGTTATTAGGTATTTCTATGGTTGCAACTACGTTCTCTACAGACACTCCCAACTTTGTTACAGATATTGTAAGAAAAGATGGTGTTTCTGCAAACTGGATGTGGTGGTCGTTTTTAATCACAGGACTTCTTACTGTTTTTGTATACGCTAAGTTATGGAGAAAATCGAATGTGAATACAGATATAGAGTTTTATGAATTACGCTACGGTGGAAAACCTGCACGATTTTTAAGAGGTTTTCGAGCGCTTTATTTAGGGTTGTTATTTAATGTATTTGCAATGGCAGGTGTAACACTTGCAGCAATTAAAATAGGAAGTATTATGCTAGGTCTTGAGCCTTGGGAAACAATAGTGTATGCTGGTACAGTGACTGCTGTTTTTAGTGCTTTAGGTGGATTTAAAGGTGTTGTTTACACCGATTTTATTTTATTTTTTGTTGCTATGGCTGGTGCAATTGGAGCTGCTTATTACTTGGTGAATCTACCAGAAATTGGCGGTTTAGACGCGTTATTTTTACATGAAAATGTAGCAGACAAACTCTCTATTTTACCAGATTTTAATGATAAAGAAGCATTGATTACCTTACTTATTATCCCATTATCAGTGCAATGGTGGAGTTCGTGGTATCCAGGAGCAGAACCTGGAGGTGGTGGTTATATCGCACAACGTATGTTGGCTGCAAAAGATGAAAATCATGCAATAGGCGCAACGTTCTTTTTTAATATCATGCATTATGCTTTACGTCCTTGGCCTTGGATATTAGTTGCTTTAGCATCTTTAGTTGTCTTTCCAGACATTGCGAGTATACAAGAAGCCTTTCCAAATATATCTGAAGATAAATTAGGACATGATTTAGCCTATTCAGCGATGTTAACTAAATTACCAAGCGGATTGCTAGGATTAGTATTAGCATCACTAATTGCAGCTTATATGTCTACTATTTCAACACATTTAAATTGGGGGTCATCATATATTGTAAATGATTTTTACAAACAACAAATAAAAAAGGATGCAAGCGAAAAAGAATTGGTGCTAGTTGGTAGAACTTCAACGGTTGTATTGATGATTTTAAGTGCTTTATTTGCCCTGTACTTACAAAACGCTAAGCAACTATTTGATATTATTATCATGTTTGGAGCGGGAACGGGTCTTATCTTTATACTTAGATGGTTTTGGTGGAGAATTAACGCATGGAGCGAAATCTCAGCAATGGTAGTTTCAGGAATTGTTTCATTACTATTTTCTTCAAAAACAATTGGAGGAACTTTGTTTGGTGATGAAGCGTTGATGCCAAGTTGGGCGAAATTCCCTATGGTAGTTTTTATTACTACTATCATTTGGATATTGGTTACAATTTTAACGAAGCCAGAAACAAAAGCAGTACTTCAAAGATTTTATAAAAGAACGCAACCTGGAGGGCCTGGATGGAGCAAAGTTGTTGCCGAAGCGCAACAAGAAAATATAGATATTGTTAATGCTAAAGGAGCATGGAGTGTTCCTTCAGGAATTATAGCTATGTTAATAGGATGTCTATTTGTTTACAGCATCTTATTTGCAACGGGTTATTGGATCTATGGAGAGCATACATTTGCAATCGTATTTACTATTATCGTGTTTATTTCAGGATATATGCTATATAAAATGTGGCATAAAATAAAAGCAAATGTGTTATAAAAAAGCATCATAAATAAGAAGATGAAAACAGAGAAAATAAATAAAAGAAAGGGTATTTATTATCAAGCAGCAGGACAGTTTGAAGAGACCAGATTTGAAAAGATTCATAATATAGTTTTTAAAAACTCAAACGAAGGCTCATTACTAGTGGCTTATGAAATTGCAAATTTGATTAGAGAAAAACAATCTAGAAATGAAAATTGTGTTTTAGGATTAGCTACAGGTTCATCACCAATAAAGGTGTATGAAGAACTAATAAGTATGCACAAGGAAGAGGGCTTAAGTTTTTCTAATGTAATTACATTTAACTTAGATGAGTATTTTCCAATGGATAAAAATAATATCCAGAGCTATCATTCCTTTATGCACGAATATTTGTTCAATCATATAGATATACTTCCAGAGAACATACATATTCCTAATGGAAAAGTAGCTAATGAAGAACTAAATCAATATTGTATTGATTATGAATTAAAAATCAAAGAAGCCGGTGGATTGGATTTCCAGTTATTAGGTATTGGGAGAACGGGTCATGTAGGTTTTAATGAACCAGGTTCACACTATAATTCATGTACGCGAGTGATTACGTTAGATCATATTACTAGAGTTGATGCAGCTCCATCATTTTTAGGAATAGAAAATGTACCAAGAAAGGCAGTTACTATGGGTATAGCCACCGTAAGAAATGCAAAGCGCGTTGTATTATTAGGTTGGGGTCAACATAAAGCAAAAGTTATAAAAGAAACCATAGAAGGAGAAATATCATCAGAAGTACCAGCTACTTATCTTCAAAATCATCAAAACACCACATTCATATTAGACAAGGAGGCAGGTTCAGAATTGACAAGAAACAAAACACCATGGTTGGTTGGTTCGCCAGAATGGACAGAAGAATTAAAAAATAAGGCTATTGTTTGGCTATGTCAATTGACCCAAAAAACAATTTTAAGTTTAACGGATAAAGACTATAATGACAATGGAATGTCAGGTTTGTTGGCTCAAGAGGGTTCAGCGTATGACTTGAACATCAAAATGTTTAATAAATTACAACATACCATAACAGGTTGGCCAGGAGGAAAACCAAATGCAGATGATACGAATCGCCCAGAACGAGCAAATCCTGCAAAGAAAAGAGTGCTTATTTTTAGTCCTCATCCAGATGATGATGTAATATCTATGGGAGGAACATTTGATAGATTGGTAGAGCAAGGACATGAAGTTCATGTCGCGTATCAAACATCTGGAAATATTGCTGTGTCAGATGAAGAAGCGTTAAAGTTCACTGAAATTGCTCATTACTTAAATTCTGCTGGAGAACAAACACAGAAGATTATAGATGTATTAACTAATAAAAAAGAGAATACGGTTGATATTCAAGAAGTAAGGCAGTTAAAAGGCTTTATTAGAAGAAGTGAGTCTTATGGAGCAACGCGCTATGTTGGTTTAGATGATAAGAATGTGCATTTTTTGGATTTACCTTTTTACGAAACGGGTAAAGTAAAGAAGGCTAAATTATCTGATAAGGATATAGCTATTATGTGTGATAAGATTAATGAAATACAACCACATCAGATTTATGCAGCAGGAGATTTAGCAGATCCACACGGAACTCACAAGGTCTGTTTGGATGCTTTGTTTGATGCTATAGAAAAATTAAAAGACAAACCCTATATGAACGAATGTTGGGTGTGGCTCTACAGAGGCGCATGGCATGAATGGGGTATTGATGAGATTGAGATGGCAGTACCAATGAGTCCAGATCAGGTATTAAAGAAGAGGCATGCTATTTTTTATCATCAATCTCAAAAAGACGGTGTGATGTTTCAAGGAGAAGATTCAAGAGAGTTTTGGATGAGAGCGGAAGAACGCAATAGAGATACAGCTAAAAAATATAACACGCTTGGTTTGGCTGATTATGCAGCTTTAGAAGCCTTTGTAAGGTATTATTTCAAATAATATAGATACACTAAAGTTATTGTAGTTGGTGACGGAAAAGTTGAGTTTCCTTTGTTTTAGAGAAATAATTAAAAGTATATTAGTTTTTTCTTTTTGTACTTCCTTTTTTTACTGCTTTATGATTTTCATAACATTCTAAAACGGCTTCAATAACTTGAATATCACTAGCCTTTTTTATGAAATAATCTGAATAATTACATTCATCAAGCAATTCATCTAATTCTTGTCTGCTAAGTTCTAAATACTCAAGCATAATTTCACGATTCACTTTTGCATCAAGCATATCGCGTATTTGATTATCCTCCTTTAATTGCTTTAATCTTCTTAATTGCTTTGGTTTTTTACCAAACAGATTATAAACAAAGTCAATAGGATGGAAGAGAGCGTCTACTGGTGAATCATATACTTTCTTAGTAGGTCTTCCAACTTCATAAGTTTGCGCTAATCCATTAATATGAATTCTTCTAAATTTATCTTTAGGTATATTTTTAGCATCTATTTCTAAAACTCCAATAAGATCTATTGACTTAACAGTTACTTCTGCAATATTTTCAGCTTTTTCAAAAATTGCAATTTCTAATTCATTACCCTTTAGTAAATCATTAGTAATTTTAATTTTGATAGATTGAAAACCGATATGTGATAAAAATATGGTGTCATTTAGTTTCGCAGGAATTGAAAAAGTTCCATCACTATTACTAATTGTACCTTTTACTGTGTTCATATTATAAACGTGTGCACCCGCAAGTGGCTTCTTATCAAAACCATTCACTATTTCACCTTTTAAATTGATACTTTGAATTTCTTTAACAACAAGGCTGTCTTGAGAATAACTAATTATACTACTTAGAATAATTGATAGAAAAATTATTTTTTTATGCATATGCAATTATAGGAATAAATAATTAAGAAGAGGTTAAAGAATTGTGAAACATCGTTGTAAAATACAAAAATCTGCTAAAGATTAACAGATTTTTATAGTGCGCGTAACTGGAGTCGAACCAGCACGTCCAAAAGGACACAAACCCCTCAAGCTTGCACGTCTACCAATTCCGCCATACGCGCAAACGTTATAAAACCAAAAAAGTCAAGTTAAAACTCGACTTTTTAGTGACTTGGCTGGGGCTCGAACCCAGGACCACCTCCTTAAAAGGGAGGTGCTCTACCAACTGAGCTACCAAGTCATTGCTCCTTAGCGAGTGCAAATATACTATCTAATATTTAGAACACAAACCAATTTTTATAAATTTTTTATCTGATATTTACCTTTTTTAAATCTCTATATATGAAAATAGTTTTAGTAGGTTATATGGCTTCAGGAAAATCGTCTGTCGGAAAAGTTTTGGCAGGTAGTTTTGACTGTAATTTTATTGACTTAGATGAATATATTGAAACTAAAGAAGGTGCTTCAATTACTGAAATATTTGCTCAAAAAGGTGAAATTTATTTTCGCATAAAAGAGATAGAATACTTGAAGGAAATTTTAAGTTTGGAAGAAAACATAATTCTCTCAGTTGGTGGAGGCACACCTTGCTATGGAGAAAACATGAAATTGATAAATACTACTGCTACTGCAGTGTATTTAAAGGCTTCAATAAAAATATTGCTGGATAGATTGAATAAAGAAAAGAAGAATAGACCTTTGGTTGCTGATTTATCTTTAGAGAAAATGACTGAATTTATTGGCAAGCACTTGTTTGAGCGTGCGTATTTTTATGAACAAGCAAAACTTATCGTAAAAATTGATGACAAGACTATAGAAGAAATTGTTGTAGAAATAAAACCACAATTAGTCTAAATAAGCAATAGATTTTCCGCCATTAAATTCAACGGTAATATTATCTTGAAGTGTAGTTGACAATGATATTCCTTTAAAATCAGCCTTTACAGGATATTTTTTATGATTTCTATTTACTAATACTGCTGTTTTAAACTGTTTAAGCGGCACTTCCAGAAAATGTTTAATAGAGTACATCAGTGTTGTTCCTGAGTTTAGAATATCATCTACTAAAATCAAAGACTTGTTTTTGTAATCTTCCTTTTTCAATGAAGTCTTAATTTCTGCAAGAGGATTTTTTTTATCAATTACTACTTCACATAAATTGA
>CAJXUO010000067.1 GCA_913061425.1 uncultured Lutibacter sp. | reverse complement strand
CCACTAAAACTGTTCTTAATACAAGAAGAGTATTATATAATATAGCACTTTAATAATTCATAACTTAATAAAATAAACATGTTCAAAAAATTAATTCCTCTTTGTTTTATCTTATTTATTTCTTTTTCAGTTTTACAAGGATGTAATAAAGATACAATTGATACAGATGTTGATGGTGATGGTGTTACTGGAACAGTAGATAATTGTCCAAATGTTCCAAACCCAAACCAAATAGATACTGATAATGATGGTAGTGGAGATTTGTGTGATGATGATGATGATAACGATGGTATTTTGGATGTAGATGATATTTGCCCAACCATATCAAATCCAAATCAAGAGGACTTTAATAATAATGGAGTTGGTGATGCTTGTGAAGATACAGATGGAGATGGCGTTTTTGATGGACTAGACAACTGTCCTGACAATGAAAATCCAGATCAATTAGATACTGACTCAGATGGAACGGGTGACATATGTGATACAGATGACGATAATGATGGAGTTGAAGATGTTGATGATAATTGTCCTCTAGTTTCTAACGCAAACCAATTAGATACTGATGGTGACGGTATTGGTGATGCTTGTGATCCAATAATTCCTCTAAACCCTTGTGAAAATGGGATGGCTGGAATTTATCCATGTAATGATTATGACCTTATGGGACATATTACTTTAGCAGATTTTGGTGGCGCTGATGGGAATGATTCTTGGGGATGGACTGACCCAACTACAAATAAAGAATATGCATTAATGGGAATGAACAACGGAACTGTCTTTGTAGATATTACTAATACTGAAAACTTAGTTTATTTAGGTAAATTACCTACTGCAACTGGAAATAGTATTTGGAGAGATATTAAGGTATATCAAAATCATGCATTTATTGTAAGTGAAGCTTCAGGTCACGGAATGCAAGTATTCGATTTAACAAGATTAAGAAGCGTAACAAGTGCTCCTGAAACTTTTACTGCAGATGCGTATTATACTGGTTTTGGAAAGGCTCACAATATTGTGATTAATGAAACTTCTGGTTATGCGTATGCAGTCGGAACTAGTAGTTTTGGTGGAGGTGCTCATTTTGTAAATATACAAGACCCATTAAATCCTGTTGCTGCAGGAGGCTATGCTACTGATGGTTATTCTCATGATGCGCAAGTAGTAACATATAACGGTCCTGATACAGATTATAGTGGGATGGAAATATTAATTGGAAGTAATACCGATGAGGTTGTTATTGCTGATATCTCTGATAAAAGCAATCCAACAAGTATTTCAACATTCAATTATCCTAATATTGGATATACACATCAAGGATGGTTTACAGAAGACCAGCGTTATTTTATTGTTGGTGATGAGTTAGATGAATTATACGGTTTGGTTTCTAATACTAGAATGTTGATTTTTGATTTACTTGATCTTGATAATCCTGTATTATTAAGTACATATAACGGTCCAACAGAAGCTATTGATCATAATGGTTACGTGAATGGAAATACATATTACTTAGCGAACTATAGAGCTGGTGTTAGAATGCATGATATTTCTAATATTGCTGCAGGTACCATGACAGAAACTGGTTTTTTTGACACATTTCCCTCAAGTAATAGTTCAGCATTTAATGGCGTTTGGAACGTATATCCATATTTTGCAAGTGGAAATATCGTGGTAAGTGATATTGAAGGTGGAATGTTCATCATTAAGAAAAATAATTAATTTATGAATAAGAGTATTCAAATAAAATGTATCTACATACTCTTTTTATTCGTTATTATCAGTTGTACTAAAGAGGATACAGCTTCCAGTGGCTCATTTCAAGGTGAAATAGAATTTGTCAAAACTTTTGGTGGAACTAAAAATGAAACTGCTAAATCAGTAATAAATACAATTGATGGAGGGTATGCAGTCTTTGGATATACACAAAGTAATAACGGTGACGTTACTGACAAAGCAAATGAAGGATATGATTATTGGTTATTAAAATTTGATGTAAATAGTCAATTAATGTGGTCAAAAACCTTTGGAGGAACAGAGGATGAAAGAGGCCAAAGTATTATTCAAACTCTTGATGGAGGGTTCTTTATAACAGGATCTTCGATGAGTAACGATGAAGATGTAAGTGTTAATTTTGGCGCAAATGATTATTGGGTTTCAAAATTAGATTCAAGCGGAAACATTGTTTGGGAGAAAAGTTTTGGATTTGAAGGTCTCGATCAAGCCTTTTCTTCAATTCAAACCTTAGATGGCGGTTTTTTAATAACAGGAATTCTTGACGTTACCGCATCTAACCAACAAGGAAATGACAGAAATTCTTCATTAAGTAGACATTCAGGAGGTGATTATTGGGCTATAAAATTGGATACCAACGGAACTAAACAGTGGCGCCATTTTTATGGAGGCTCCAATACCGATTCTGCATTTGATGTAGTACAAACTGAAGACCAAGGATATATTATTGTAGGCTCATCTGACAGTTCTGATATTGATATTACCAATAGCAAAGGAACCTATGATTACTGGGCAACAAAAATTGATGAAAACGGCACCTTAGTTTGGGAGAAATCGTATGGTGGAAGTGAAATTGACCAAGGGTATTCTATTACCAAAACTATGGATGGAAATTTCATAATAGTTGGAGATGCAAGAAGTAATGATTTAGATGTTTCATCCAATCATGGCTCAGCAGATGTGTGGATACTTAAAATTGATCCTTCGGGAAATATTCTTTGGCAGAAAAATTTTGGTGGCAGTTCATTTGATTCTGCCAAAGCAATCATTCCCTCTAGAGATAGTGGTTTTTATATTGTAGGAGATTCTAGAAGTACTAATAATGATCTAACTTCTAATAAAGGAAATAATGATGTTTGGGTCCTTAAAATAACTGAATCAGGAAATTTAGAATGGCAAAAATCAATTGGAGGAACAGAGATAGATCTTGCCTTTGGTGTTGCTGAATTAAATAACAATAGTATTATTATTGTTGGAGAATCTTGGAGTTCTAACAATGACGTCTCAGAAAACAAAGGGTTTTCTGATGTGCTAATAATTAACATAAAATAACATCTATGATACCCTTCAAAAAACTTGTATTAATTGTATTATTAGTTTCATTTTTAGGCTGTGATGATAACGAAAATACCATTATAGATCCTATTACTACAATTGGAACAATTACTGTTGATTTTAATCATTATTGGGGAAGTGAAAAGATAACTTCAGCTGATTTTAATACAACTACATTTACTAATGAGAATAATGATATCCAAACAATAAGTAAACTAAAGTATTTGATTTCTAACCTTACTTTGCATAAAGCTAATGGCGAAAGTCTTAAACTTAACGACTATTATTTAGTTGATTTGGCTGGACTAAACAGTAATACTTCAATAACTGTTAGTGATGTTCCTGTTGGAAATTATTCAAGTGTTTCATTTACTTTTGGGTTTAATGAAGCTGACAATATTGAAGGTGCTTATCTTGATTTAAACTCTGCATCATGGAATTGGCCTGCAATGCTTGGAGGTGGTTACCATTTTATGCAATTTGAAGGTAAATATGGAACTACTGGAACGGAAAATCCTTACGCTTATCATATGGGAACAGCACGAGTAAGTACAGATGTGTTTGAACAAAACTTTTTTGATGTTTCTATTAATGGTTTTATAATGGGAGAAGAAACGTCTACCGAAATAAAAATGGATATTTCTGAGTGGTTTAAAAATCCGTATACATGGGATTTAAGCGTCTATAGTACGCCATTAATGACAAATTATGATGCGCAATTATTAATGAATCAAAACGGACAATCCGTCTTTAGTTTGGGTGTAGTAAATTAATGTTAAAACGGATAAAAATAATAAGCCTTATCTTTATTTTCAGTTCGTGTAGCGAAACTGGAATAGAAACATATACTGCTTATTCTCCTACTCCATCTCCACTAAATATTCCGCAAATATTTGCTTCAACTATTTTACCTCCTATTCAATCAATAGACAATCCACAAACTGAAGAGGGTGTTCAATTAGGTAGAAAATTATTTTTTGACACTATTTTATCAGTAGACGATAGTCAATCATGCGCAAGTTGTCATTCTCCAGAAAATGCTTTTACAGATACTGACCGTTTTAGTGAGGGTATAGATGGAATCTTAGGCAATAGAAATTCAATGCCTCTTTTTAATATGGCGTGGAATTATGACAATAAGTTCTTTTGGGATGGTCGTTCTTTTGGTTTAGAAAAACAAGCCTTAGAGCCTGTGATCGATCCAATTGAAATGCACAATACTTGGTCAAATGCAGTTCTATCATTACAAAATGATTTAGAATATCCACAGTTGTTTTTTGATGCTTTTGGTACGCTAGTTATTGATTCACTTCTTGTAACAAAAGCAATATCACAATTTGAAAGAACCTTAATATCTAGTAACTCTAGATTTGACAAACATTTATTGGGAGAAATCACACTAACAGCATCAGAATTAAATGGTTTTAATGTGTTTATGGACGAAACTAAAGGTGATTGTTTTCATTGTCACGGAAGTCAAAATAATCCTTTATGGACAGATAACAATTTTCATAATAATGGATTAGATGCAACTTTTTTAGATCTAGGTTTGGGGATAATAACTGGAGATCCAAACGATAATGGAAAGTTCAAATCACCATCGCTTAGAAATCTAAAATTTACGGCTCCTTTTATGCATGATGGCCGTTTTGCATCACTTGACGACGTTATAAATCATTATTCAGAAGGTTTAATAAATTCGCTAACAATAGATCCGTTAATGAAATCTGTAAACGATGGTGGTGTTCAACTTTCTGCTACCGATAAAATAGATTTAAAAGCCTTTCTTCTTTCCCTTTCTGATGATGAATTCATCAATAACCCTGATTTTCAAGCACCTAATTGAAAATTTAAGATTACAAATCTCTATAATCCTATCTGTTTTATCTATTTATAATATGATAAATATCATATTATTGTCACTATATTTGCAGTCTAATTTAGAATTAATCTAAATGCAATAATTATGATTAAAGTATCAGACATAGCAAAAAAGAAAGTGATTGAACTTATGAGTGATGATGGCTATGATACAGCAATTGATTTTGTTCGTGTAGGCGTTAAAAGCGGTGGTTGTTCAGGTCTTTCTTACGATTTAAATTTTGACAAAAGTAAATCTGAAGAAGATAAAGTTTTTGAAGACAATGGTGTAAAAATCATTGTTGACAAGAAGAGTTTTTTATATTTAGTAGGAACTACACTTGAATATTCAGGTGGTTTAAATGGTACTGGATTTGTATTTAACAATCCTAATGCTAACAGAACTTGTGGTTGCGGAGAATCATTTTCTCTATAATTCTTTTTTTTACAAACAATCAAATAGACTCATCTAATGAATAAGTATACAGAAGACGATTTAAAAAAAGAACTTGAAACTCAAGAGTATGAGTACGGGTTTTATACTGACCTTGAATCTGACACGTTTCCAAAAGGTTTAAGTGAAGATATCGTTCGTGCAATTTCTAAAAAGAAAAATGAACCTGAATGGATGACCAATTGGAGGTTGGAAGCATTTCGTCTATGGGAAAGTATGGAAGAGCCTGAATGGGCAAATGTAAATTATCCGAAGCCTGACTTTCAAAATATCGCATATTATTCTGCACCAAAAGCAGTCGACCCTAATAAAACATTAGACGATGTAGATTCTGAACTTTTAGCAATGTATAAAAAGTTAGGAATCTCTATTGATGAACAAAAAAAGATGAACAATATCGCTATGGATATTGTTGTAGATTCTGTTTCTGTAGCAACGACATTTAAAAAAACATTGGCAGAAAAGGGAATTCTTTTCATGCCTATTTCTGAAGCAATTCAAGAACATCCTGAATTAGTAAGAAAATATATGGGATCTGTAGTTCCTCAAACCGATAACTTTTATGCGGCGTTAAATTCTGCGGTATTTACTGACGGATCTTTCTGTTATATCCCAAAAGGAGTTAAGTGTCCTATGGAACTTTCTACTTATTTTAGGATTAATGAAGGTGGAACTGGACAGTTTGAAAGAACGCTAGTAATAGCAGATGAAGGCAGTTATGTAAGTTACCTTGAAGGTTGTACTGCTCCAGCACGTGATGAAAATCAATTACACGCTGCAGTTGTTGAACTAATAGCATTAGATGATGCAGAAATTAAATATTCTACAGTTCAGAACTGGTTTCCTGGAGATAAGAATGGAAAAGGTGGTGTTTTTAATTTTGTAACAAAAAGAGGAATCTGTCATAAAAATTCTAAAATTTCTTGGACACAAGTAGAAACTGGAAGTGCTGTTACTTGGAAATATCCTTCTTGTATCTTAAAAGGAGATAATTCGGTTGGAGAGTTTTATTCAATCGCAGTAACCAACAATTACCAACAAGCAGATACTGGAACAAAAATGATTCATCTTGGAAAAAATACCAAGAGTACTATTATTTCAAAAGGAATATCGGCTGGAAAATCTCAAAACTCTTATAGAGGATTGGTACAAATAGGTTCTCGAGCAGAAAATGCTAGAAATTTCTCACAATGTGATTCACTACTAATGGGAAATAAATGTGGCGCACATACATTCCCATACATTGAATCAAAAAATAAATCAGCAAAAATAGAACACGAAGCAACTACAAGTAAGATAGGTGAAGACCAATTATTTTACTGTAATCAACGTGGAATAGATACTGAAAAAGCAATTGCATTGATTGTAAACGGATTTAGTAAAGATGTACTAAATAAGTTGCCAATGGAATTTGCAGTAGAAGCACAAAAATTATTAGAAATAAGTTTAGAAGGATCCGTAGGATAAAAAATATAGAATGATACAAATAAAAAATATACACGCTGGAATAGAAGGTAAAGATATCTTAAGAGGTATTAACCTTGAAGTTAAAGCAGGAGAAGTACACGCAATAATGGGACCTAATGGTTCTGGAAAAAGTACGCTTTCATCAGTAATTGCTGGAAATGAAACGTATGAAGTTTCTGAAGGAGATATATTGTTTGATAATGAAAGCATCCTTGAACTTTCACCTGATGAAAGAGCACATAAAGGTGTTTTTATGAGTTTTCAATATCCTGTTGAAATTCCTGGTGTTAGTACTACGAACTTCGTAAAAACAGCAATCAATGCAAAACGTAAGGCTCAAGGCTTAGAAGATCTTCCTGCGAAAGATATGTTGAAATTAATTCGTGAAAAATCTGAATTATTAGAAATGGATCGTAAGTTTTTATCTCGTTCTTTAAACGAAGGTTTTTCTGGAGGAGAAAAGAAACGTAATGAAATTTTCCAAATGGCAATGTTAGAACCTAAATTGGCGA
>CAJXUO010000066.1 GCA_913061425.1 uncultured Lutibacter sp. | reverse complement strand
TAAAATAATGCAGAAATATGATCTTGAAGCCATTCCTGTAGTTGATGATAAAATGATTTTATTGGGTAGAATTACAATTGATGACATTGTAGATGTTATTAAAGATGAAGCTGAAAAAGATTACCAGTTAGCAGCAGGTATTTCTCAAGATGTTGAAGCTGATGATAGTATTTTTGAATTGACTAAAGCTCGACTTCCATGGCTTATTCTAGGGCTGTTTGGAGGTTTAGGAAGTGTTTTTATTATGGAAAGTTATGAAAGCATCATGGCAAATCCAGAACTTGGAAAATTATTCTTTTTCACACCATTAATTGCCGCAATGGCAGGAAATGTTGGTGTACAATCAAGTGCAATTATTGTTCAAGGTTTAGCAAATGATGTAGTAAAAGGAAGTCTTTTTAGTAGATTGCTAAAAGAAGTTGGTCTAAGTTTAATCAATGGTTTTGTTTTAGGAATCCTTGTTATTCTCTTTGGATTTATTACCAAAATGGATTTTACTTTTAGCCTTACTATTGCTATTTCTATGTTGTGTGTAATTATTGTTGCTGCACTTGTTGGAACATTTGTTCCTATTGTTTTAGATAAAAGAGGTATAGATCCTGCAATTGCAACAGGTCCTTTTATAACAACAAGCAATGATATTTTTGGAATTTTCTTATTCTTCTTTATTGCGAAGATGATGCTTGGTTTTTAAAACCTCATCTTTTTAAACACGTCCCAAAGTACAACGCCAACACTTACTGAAATATTCAATGAATGTTTTGTTCCGAATTGAGGAATTTCTATACAATAATCTGATATAGACACCACTTCTTGCTGTACCCCTTTCACTTCGTTTCCAAAAATTACAGCATATCTTTGATTTGGTTCAATTTCAAAATATTGCAATTTAGTGCTATTTTCTGCCTGTTCTATAGATGCGATTTTGACATTTACATTTTTTAATTTCTCAACTAATTCAAGTGTGTCTTCTACATATTCCCAAGCTACAGAATCAGTAGAACCCAAAGCTGTTTTATGAATTTCTTTATGAGGAGGTTGAGCCGTAATACCACATAAATAAATTTTTTCAACAATAAAAGCATCGCTAGTTCTAAATACAGAACCGACATTGTTTAAACTTCTAATATTGTCTAAAATAACAATTAATGGAATTTTTTTAACGCTTTTAAACCCTTCAACATCAACTCTATTTAACTCACTATTTTTTAACTTTCGCATATATTTAGTTAGTTTAAATTTCTTTTTTCAACAAAAAATTGAGTTAATATTTTACTGCATTCATCTTCTAATACACCAGAAACTACTTTTGTTTTAGGATGTAACTGTGTTTTCATATTCATAAAACCTCTTTGTTCATCTCTAGCGCCAAAAACTATTTTCCCAATTTGCGACCAATAACTTGCACCAGCACACATTTGACAAGGTTCTAATGTAACATAAAGAGTGCAATCTTTAAGATATTTACCTCCAAGAAAATCTGAAGCAGAAGTAAACGCTTGCATTTCTGCATGTGCAGTAACATCATTTAACATTTCTGTCAAATTGTGAGCACGAGCAATAATTTTATTTTTACATACAATTACCGCTCCAATAGGAACTTCATTTTTATCAAACGCTTGTTCTGCTTCTTGCAAAGCACGTTTCATAAAATACGCATCGTCAAAAGGGTTTTCCATAAAATTTAATAAATTCAGATTGTAAAATTATCAAAAATTACTTTTATAAGTACGTGAAAGTAGAACTTTAGTTTTAAACCCATAAAAACTGTTTCATATCAATTTACTTTAGACTTACAAGTTTTTCAATATTTTAGAATTAAAAAATAGTAGATTTGCAATATCATTTATGGAAAATTCTATTTTAAAAAATATTGATAGTCCCAAAGACTTGCGTAAACTTACTAATAAGGAATTACCTCTTTTAGCAAGAGAATTACGTAACTTTATTATTGATATCCTTTCTACAAAAGAAGGTCACTTAGGAGCAAGTCTTGGAGTTGCAGAATTAACAATTGCTTTACATTATGTTTTTGACACTCCAAATGATCTTTTGGTTTGGGATGTAGGTCATCAAGCATATGGTCATAAAATTTTAACTGGACGAAAGGATATTTTTCATACAAATCGTCAATTAGGTGGAATTTCAGGTTTTCCTAAAATAACAGAAAGTAACTATGATGCTTTTGGTGTAGGTCATAGTTCTACTTCTATTTCTGCAGTTTTAGGGATGGCTATTGCATCAAACTTAAAATGCGAAAATGAAAAACAGCATATTGCAGTAATTGGTGATGCTTCTATTGCCTCTGGAATGGCATTTGAAGGGTTAAATCATGCAGGCGTTACAGATGCTAATATTCTCATTGTCCTTAATGATAATGCCATGGGAATTGACCCAAGTGTTGGTGCATTAAAAGAATATTTTACAAACGTAAAACAAAAAAAATCGGTCAGAAAAAATAATATTATTGAAGCATTAAACTTTAATTATTCAGGACCAATTGACGGTCATAATATAGAAGCATTATTAACTGAATTAAAGAGGTTAAAATCTATAAAAGGCCCTAAATTTTTACACGTTATTACGACTAAAGGAAAAGGGTTAAAACAAGCCGAAGAAAATCAAGTAAAATATCATGCTCCTGGAAAATTTGATAAGATAACAGGAAATGTTATTGCTAAATCAACTAATAGCCTACCGCCAAAATATCAAGATGTTTTTGGGTTAACTTTAGTTGAACTGGCTAAAAAAAATAAAAATATTGTTGGTATTACTCCAGCAATGCCAACAGGAAGTTCATTAACACATATGCTTCATGCGTTTCCTGAAAGAGCCTTTGATGTAGGAATTGCCGAACAGCATGCGGTAACTTTTTCAGCAGGGTTAGTTACGCAAGGAATGATTCCGTTTTGTAATATTTATTCAACTTTTTTACAACGTGCTTATGATCAAATAATCCACGATGTTGCCTTACAAAACCTTCCAGTTATATTTTGTTTAGATAGAGCTGGAATTGTAGGTGAAGACGGCGCTACGCATCATGGTGTATTTGATATATCCTATTTAAGATTGATTCCTAATCTAATTCTTTTTTCACCTATGAATGAAGAGGAATTACGAAACATTATGTACACTGCGCAACTTGGAATAAAACAGCCTTTAGCGATTCGTTATCCAAGAGGTAGGGGAACTAACGTTAATTGGCAAAACACATTCAAAAAGCTAGTAATCGGAGAAGGTGTGCAGCTATCATTTGGTAATAAAATTGCTGTATTAACAATTGGAACTATTGGAAATGTAATTTTAGAAATTGAAAAGGAGTTTCCTGAAAATACAATTGCACATTTTAATATGCGTTTTGTAAAGCCTTTAGATAAAACATTACTACATAAAATTTTCAAACAATTTGATAAAATAATAACTATTGAAGACGGAACTATTATTGGCGGATTTGGGAGTGCTATTTTAGAGTTTGCTGCTGAAAATGATTATTTAAATAATACTATAAAACGTTTAGGAGTTCCAGACAATTTTATTGAGCATGGAAAAGTTGATGAACTATACAAGATTGCAGGAATAGATCGGGAATCTATATTGAAAGAAATAAAAAAAATAGAATAAAAAAGGGAGCGAAATTTGCTCCCTTTTTTATTCTATACTAAATAAGTTTAAACTACTTAATTACAATTTTATGTGAAGATTGTAATTCATTTGTATTAAACTTCACAACATACATTCCACTAGATAAATTAAGTGATACTGGTTGTTCTAAACCACCATCAAAATTCAATTTTGAAGTATGTACTATTCTTCCATTAATATCAAATACATTAATTACACCTTCTCTAACTTCACTTATTGAAGAAATTGTGATTTCTCCATTAGAAGCAGTTGGGTAAATTGTAATTAAATCATTTTCAGAAAATTCATTTACAGATAGTCCAGAAGCACTTGTATCAAATTGACCTGTAAACATTCCTCTACCGTATGTAGTTGCTAAAACAACATTATCCGCAGCTCTTAAATCAAAACTAGTAACTTTTACATCTTTCATTCCATTTTGTGCTTGATACCAATTTGGACTCGCGTCACCAAAGTTTGGTGAAGCCCAAACTCCTAATTCTGTTCCAACAATTACTTCATTAGCATTTAGTGGATTTGACAAAATAGCTCTTACAGGAAAATCTGGTAAATCTCCTTCTTTGTTTTGCCAAGTACTTCCTCCATTATCACTAAAGAATACACTAGCAACTCCGTAGTTATAAAAACTAACATAAATATCATCTTCCGTTTCCCCTAATTCTATACAAGAAATACTTCCAAGAAAACTAGACCCTGTAATGTCTGTCCAAGTAGGTGATGTATTTGCATTTGTTAATTTTAATAATTTCCCATCACTTGTACCAACAAATAATGTTGTCGTGGTAAATGTAGATGGTTTAAATGCTGTAGGAGCACCTGTTAATAAAGCATCTGTTAATGATGTTGTACTAGTAACAGAACTAGTCCCTAAAATATATCTATTAAACTCTGCTGCAGATGTACTACTATATAAAATATTGTTATCACTATCTAAGGCTGCTGGATTGATAAATTGCCCTGGACTTGAGTTGTCAATTGTATACACAAATCCACCAGAATAGTTACGATAATAAAAATTTCCGTTTTGGCTTGATGTCACCATATAATCTTGATCTCTATCAATAAAACAAAATGCTCCATCTCCGCCTCCAGCAACAATTGAGCTATTAATCCCAGGAGTTGCATTGTTTATTAATTGTGTGTTATTATCTTGTGCTCCAGCCAATAATTTTTCATTACTTGGGTTTGGTCCTATTGCACCTTTATAGAATTGAAGTATATTTAAATTTAGATTTCTTGCTTGAATTAAACCTCCTGAATTACTAGAATAGTATACTCCACCATCATTACCAAACAAAACCTTAGATGGATCATTATTTCCAAAAGCTATTGAATGTTGATCAGGATGAACATCATTTATACTAGTAGATGTATATGCTTCAGAAACCTGTACCCAATTTGATGCACTATCATCAGATCTAAATAGGTTAATCCCTCCAACATAAAATTTATCATCATTCGTTGGGTCTAATGCTAATAATAGATCATACCAACCTTGCGTGTTTGTAAAATCAGTTGCTGGAATATTTCCGTCAATATCATTAGGGAGTGAAAGCGTTGTTTCACTTGTAAATTCGTTAGTTGTCTTTAAAATCTGTAAAGGACTTCCCGAAGTATGCGCTAACGCGTACACTGTTCCGGCATTAGTTCCAGAAACAGCAATTTCAGTTCTACCTGCTCCTACGATTGTTTGTTTTGAAGAAAAAACTGTACCGTCAGAAGATGATAGAATAACACCTCCACCATCACCATAAGTAATACTGTTGGTAGTAGACACCCATACTTTATTATCTGCAGCTATTTCTAAATCATTTGGCATTAAAGGATTCGCTCTTCCAAATGTTAAATTTATTTGGGTCCAATCAGTACCTCCATTTGAAGACTTAAACAAACCAAACTCATCATTACCAAAATAAGTAGCTGGAGTTCCGCTAGGAGCCCCTGGAGAATACCTGAAAAAAGAATCTGCTGCAGCAACAAAAACTTCTGAATCTCCACCACCAATATCACGTACTACAATATCGTTAATATGTGAAATTCCTGTAACAAAGGTGTTTGAGCCCCCAACAGCAGATATATTCACTGTAACACCATTTCCTAACTCCGCTAAAATACCAACGCCATCTGCTTGAGAGATCATAAATGAGGGTATTGTTACTGAATCTCCACTACCTCCACCACTCATACCAATTGCTGCACCTGCAACATTGTTTATTACAATTACTGCAACTGCTCCTGCATTTTCAGCATTCAACACTTTTACACCAAACTCACAAGCGCCTCTTTCTATAACCGCAATATTACCCCCTATAGCACTATCATTAGTTAGTTCATTACATGCTTCTGTTGGGCTCGAAGTTCCGTCATTTGCTAGAACTAAATTTCCAGTAAAAGAACCAACTGCAGGTCCAAAACTAGCCGAAACAAAACTATACTCTCCTGCAATACTTGCTGGTGAATTAATAACCATATTGCTTATAGATCCAGGAATTACAGCATCAACACCTCCAAAAACATTGGCCCAAGTAAGACCTGCATCGGTAGATTTCCATACACCATTTCCATTAACATCTCCATATACATACGATTCTCCTGTACCTACATAAAAAGTGTTTAAATCATTAGGGTCATAAGTAATACAACTTATTCCTAAGTTTTGTGGAATGTTAACCTCTGACCAAGGAGAATTGGCATCTGCAATATCTTCATTTACCCATAAACCTCCACTAACTCCACCTGCAAATACACGTTGATTCGTTGCATCGTTTGGGTCAAACATGATTGCTCTTGTTCTACCACCAACGTTATCTGGCCCTCTTTCAGTCCAAGGTGTAGCCGTTTCTCCAGGAACACGATTTACTGCTAAATTTTCTTGTAATCTTAATACTCTTTCAGGATGTGGTTGCCCAGTAGATGGGTCCATCGTTAAACTATACATTTCCTCAAAATATTTATTTGGAGGAACTCCTGCAGCTTTTCTCTCTTTTTTAGAAAGCTTTAGCGTTTCTTTAAATGGGCTATCATTTAAAAAAGAAACGTGTTGCTCTCTTAGTTTATCCATTTCGCTCACACTAGTATTATTAGTGTTTATCAATAGTCCAAAAACTATTAAGGCAGCAATACTAAACGCTATAAGTAATCTTTTTTTCATTATTCTGTTATTTTTATTTTACAAATATATTAATAATCTCTTAAATCATTAAAAATGACTGTTATTTTTAAAATATCTCTCCTTTTATCTTCTTATGCAACAGTATTGCATAACCGTCTGACATTGAAGAAATAAAACTGCAAATTGAAAAAATCCTCTTATATAAGGTGTCTTTTTGTTGTTTGTAATTTTCTGGCAACAACAATAAAATCATTTTATCATAATTTGAAGCGGTATTGCTATGTGAATTATTTATGGCACTAATAAACACATTTAATAAGTTTGACAAGATTGTATATCCAGCGACTTCTTTTTCTACAACTTCATTGCTCTTGTAAATTTTATCAACACTTATCTTAAGTATGTCGTTAATTTGAGCCTCATACTTACATTTATCTAACAAAGAATTTTGAAAACCTCCATTCAATATCAATTCTTCATTTGCAAGAAAAATTGATGCTGCTTCATTTATTAAATTCCCAATAGCCAAAGCTCTCAAATAACTTAATCTATCTTTCTTTGTTTTTAGTTGATGGTATTTTTCTGTGTTTATGGTATCTCTAACTAAATTTATTAAATATTCTAATGCATATTCTTCTTCAATCAATCCAAGATTTAATCCATCTTCAAAATCAATAATT
>CAJXUO010000065.1 GCA_913061425.1 uncultured Lutibacter sp. | reverse complement strand
ATTATCAATAATTGAATAAATTGATATTTTCTTAGTAATCGCCTTATCTTCTTTCATCAATTTGTCAAAATTTAATTCCTTTCTTTTTGTCAAATCTTTTCTAATTCCTGGAATATAAATTCTTGGCCTAAGAACTGGAACACCTAAAAAATGAGGGCTTATTTGTAATGGTTTATTTGGCAATATATAACCTAAGTTATCTAATTCTTCACAAATTACTTTGTAAGTCCTACCTTCATCGTGAGTAAGTAAATTGGCTACATTCTCCAAAAATACATATTTAGGTTTATGATGTTTTAAAATTCGGAGAATATCAAAAAACAAAGTACCTCTGGTTTTGTCTTCGAATCCAACTTGCATTCCACCTTTTGAAAAAGGCTGACATGGGAAGCCAGCACATAACAAATCAAAGGCAGGAATATTTCTCTCGTCAATTTTTTTTATGTCCCCTTTTGGAATAATGTTAAAGTTTTTTGCATAAACATGAGCTGCGTCTTCATCTATTTCACTCGCAAACACACACTTAGAATTAAATTTATTCAATGCCAGATGAAAACCACCAATTCCAGCAAATAAGTCAATAAATTTTATCATTATATAAATAAATTTAAGGCAAAAATATTAAATCTTAAACAAAAAAGTAACTCAACTTCTTTAATATTTGAAATCTTTTTAAATAAATTCAATATATCATTATAAACCGTTAGAGGGTTCTGTCGCATCTACCAAATATAATTATAAAAGTTTGATTTGAATCTTGATTTACGAAGCTAATGATATAAATGATTTATAGGTTGAACTTTTAGGGTTCAACAGTTGATTTTTCTTTATCATTCTAACTACTTCTATGCCTGATATGGTTCGCTTTGCTGATTCAAATTCTTTGAAGCCTAGACCTAACATTATACGCCATTTTATCATTCGATGGTCTTGCTCTACAATATTATTTAAGTACTTGCACTGCCTTATTTTTATATTTGAATAGTTTCTCCGATTATATAGTTTTATCGCAGCTGTATTGGACCCACTCTTATCAATGTTTATCAGTTCTGGTTTAACATTTCTTTCTATGGCTTTTATTAAAAATCTTTGAGCGGATATGCGCTGTCTTCTCTTTGTTAAAAGGAAATCCACGGTATTTCCTTCTTTATCAACTGCTCTATACAAATACCTCCATTGCCCTTTTACTTTAACATAAGTTTCATCCATTCTCCATCTTTTACCAACTATTTTCTTCCTTTTTCTGAATTGATGTTCAACAAGCGGAGTGAACTTAAATACCCACCTTTGAATAGTAGCATGATCCACTTTTACACCTCTAATTGACATTAATTCTTCTACATCTCGGTAGCTTAAACTGAATCTTAATTTGAAGTAAACAACTTGAAGAATAATTGATTTGGGGAAGCAGTGACCTTTGAACATCTTTTTGGAGTAAATATATAAGATTTAAGTTTTACTTACCTTAGATGCGACAGAACCCTATTATGATGCAGAAAATAAAACCCAAAAGAACAAGGTCGAAAATAGTGGGTTTTTCAATAAAACAGTCAAAAAAAGTACTCCGATTAAAAGGAGTACTACACCTGTACAATGTTATGGAACAACGAAAGCAGGAAATCACTGTAAAAGAAAAAGAACGTTTCTTTCTTGAAATATAAAACTCTCTTCATTTTTTAGGCTAACTACTTGTATATCTAAATATTATTTTTAGATTTGCCTCTTACAATTACAAGAAAAAAATTATGACGTTACAAAACGTATGGCAAGGTTTCTATTTCTACTTTTATTTTTTTAATAAAGGGTGAGACTTTGTATCGTATTGTTAACTAAAAACATATACATCTAAAAGTCTCGAAATATCGAGGCTTTTTTTTTATGATAAAAAATGAAAAAAATAGCCATTCAAGGAATTAAAGGGTCCAATCATCATATAGTCGCTAAAAACTATTTTGGAGAAGCAATTGTGTTAGATGAGTGTTTGTCTTTTGATGCTTTAGTAGATAGTTTGTTGAATGCTAAAAGTGAGCAGGCAATCATGGCGATAGAAAATACAATTGCAGGTTCTATTATTCCAAATTATGCTTTAATGGATAGATATAATTTGCATATTTCTGGAGAATATTACTTAAACATTCACCATCAGTTAATGGTGTTGCCAAATCAAAAAATAGAAGATATAAAAGAAGTGTGTTCTCATCCAATGGCATTGTTGCAATGTAAAGAGTTTTTTAAAAAGCATACACATATTAAACTGATTGAAGATGTAGATACCGCTGCAGTTGCGAAAAGAATTTCGGAAAACAAATTAACTGGAATTGCTGCAATTGCTCCAAAGTTGGCTGCAACTATTTTTGATTTACAGGTAATTGAAGATGAAATACAAACGATTAAAGACAATTCAACTCGTTTTGTAATTTTGCAAACCACGAAGCCTGAAAATGGTAAAAGTGAGATTAATAAAGCGTCTTTGAAATTTGAATTAGATCATAAAAGAGGAAGTTTGGCGGCCATGTTAAACGTGATGAGTGATTGTAAATTGAATTTAACAAAAATCCAATCGTTGCCAAAAATAGAAACACCTTGGCAATATGCTTTCTTTGCCGATGTTACATTTGATGCTTATGAGGACTATGAAAAGGCAGTTAAAATTATTAAAATAATGGCTTTAGAATTTAAAATACTTGGTGAATATAAAAACGGAAGAATATGATACAATTTGCAGACCGTTTACAAACCGTTCAAGAATATTATTTCTCAAAAAAACTGAGAGAAGTAAGAGGTTTAATCTCACAAGGAAAACCAATTATTAATATAGGAATAGGAAGTCCAGATTTGGAACCTTCTAAGGTTGTTATTACAGCAATTCAGAGTAGTTTGAATGATGTGAATGCACATAAATATCAAAGTTACCAAGGCTTGCCAGAATTTAGAAGTGCAGTAGCGAATTTTTATAAAACCAAGTTTAATGTAGGTTTAGATTCTGAAAGTGAAGTCTTGCCATTAATGGGAAGCAAAGAAGGAATCATGCATATTTCTTTGGCTTTATTGAATGATGGTGATGAGGTGCTAATTCCAAATCCAGGATATCCAACATACAGTTCGGTATCTAATTTAGTTGGCGCAACATCAGTTTTTTACAATTTAGACGAGCAGACTAATTACCAACCAGATTTTATAGCATTAGAAAAGTTAGACCTATCAAAAGTTAAATTAATGTGGGTGAATTATCCACATATGCCAACAGGAACTAGAGCAAATGAAAATACATTTGAAAAACTAATTTCGTTTGGAAAGAAGCACAATATTGTGATTGTGAATGACAATCCTTATAGTTTTATTTTGAATGACAAGCCTCAAAGTATTTTAGAGTTTGAAGGTGCAAAAGACATTGCTTTAGAATTAAATTCTTTGAGTAAATCTTTTAATATGGCAGGTTGGCGCGTTGGGATGCTTTTAGGAAATGAACATTTTATAAATCAAATTTTGAAAGTGAAAACTCAAATGGATTCTGGAATGTTTTATGGAATTCAAAAAGGAGCAATTGCAGCATTAGAATTGTCTGATGATTGGTTTTATAAATTGAATGAAACATATAAACTAAGGCGAGAATTAATTTGGGAATTAGCAGAAAAACTAAATTGCACTTTTGATAAAAACACTTCAGGAATGTTTGTTTGGGCACAACTTCCAAAAGGAAAAATAGCGGAAGAAGTGGTAGACGATTTGTTATACAACAAAAGCATTTTTGTGGCTCCAGGAACTATTTTCGGTTCAAAAGGTGAAGGTTATATTCGTTTTTCATTATGTATTTCAGAAGAAAAAATAAAAGAAGCAATAAGTAGAATATGAATGTATTTGTAATAGGAATTGGTTTAATTGGCGGAAGTTTATCATTAGATATTCAAGAGAAATATCCAGAAGCAATACTTTATGGAATAGATGCTAGTGAAGCTCATTTAGAGGAAGCATTAAAGTTAGGTGTGATACATCACAAATCAACTTTTGATGCTTTAGGAAAAGCAGCGATTGTTATTGTTTCAATACCTGTAGATGTGCAAATAGAGATTATTCCAAAAGTATTAGACGCTATTAATGATCATGCGTTGGTAATTGATGTTGGTTCTACCAAAGAATTAATTTGCACTGTTATAGATAATCATCCAAGAAGAAGAAATTTTTTAGCAACACATCCTATTGCAGGTACAGAATTTTCTGGACCAAAAGCGGCAATTAAAGGATTGTTTGTAGATAAAACAAACATTATCTGTGAAGTAGAAAAGACAGCCTTTAAATTGCAAGAAAAAGCATTAGAGATCTTTTCTAAAATTGGAATGAGGATTCGATATATGGATTCAAAATCACACGATAAGCACATTGCTTATGTGTCACATTTATCTCATATAAGTTCATTTATGTTAGGTAAAACGGTTATAAATAAAGAGAAAAACGAAAGAGATATTTTTGATATGGCAGGCTCTGGATTTGAATCAACCGTTCGTTTAGCAAAAAGTTCACCAGCAATGTGGACGCCCATTTTTGAGCAAAATAAAGAAAATATTATTGAGACATTAGAAGAGTATATAAACAACCTTCAGCAATTTAAAAAGTTGATGGAACAAGATAATTTCTCCGAAATTTATAATGAAATGGAGAATGCAAATTATATAAAACAAATATTAAACGGCATAAAATAAAAGCCACAATACTTAGAAAAATGAAGAATACAAAAGAATTAAGAACATGGTTGGATGACATGAATTTAGCGCATCCTCTAGTAATAGCAGGGCCTTGTAGTGCAGAAACCGAAGAGCAGGTTTTAAGAATTGCACACGAATTAAAAGATTCTGATGTAAACTATTATCGAGCAGGAATTTGGAAACCTAGAACAAGGCCAGGAAATTTTGAAGGTGTAGGAGCTTTGGGTTTAAATTGGCTGAAAAAAGTCAAAGAAGAAACAGGAATGAAAACCTGTACAGAAGTTGCAAATGCTACACACGTAAAATTAGCGTTAGAAAATGATGTTGATTTATTATGGATTGGAGCACGTTCTACAGTTTCACCTTTTATTATGCAAGAAATTGCAGATGCATTACAGGGAACAGACAAAATTGTATTGGTGAAGAATCCTGTAAATCCAGATTTAGCATTATGGTTAGGTGGAATTGAAAGATTGTATGCTGCTGGTATTAAAAATCTAGGTGCAATTCATAGAGGGTTTTCGACGTATGAAAAAACGAAGTATAGAAATATTCCAGAATGGCAAATAGCAATTGAATTTCAAAATAGATTTCCAGATTTACCATTAATTTGTGATCCGTCACATATCACTGGAAATAGAGATATGATTTTTGATGTTTCACAAACGGCTTTAGATTTAAATTTTGATGGCTTAATGATTGAAACTCATACAGATCCAGATAATGCATGGAGTGATGCTGCACAGCAAGTTACGCCTGACTCTTTGAAGCAAATCATGGAAGATTTGAAAATCAGAAAAGAAACAAATACAGATGAAGCGTATAAAAATTCTTTAGATAATCTACGTGCTCAAATAAATATAGCTGATAATCAATTGGTTGAATTGTTGGGGAAAAGAATGAAAGTTTCAGATCAAATAGGTTTTTTAAAGAAAGATAAGAACGTTGCCGTTTTACAATCTAAACGTTGGAATGAAATTCTAGGAAATATGATTCTAGAAGGAGAAAGTAAAGGTTTAAGTGAAGAGTTTGTTTTGAGAATGTTTAAAGCAATACATCAAGAATCAATAAATCATCAAGAAAAAATTATTAACGGATAGTTTTTTGTTGAGAAAATAGATGAAGCCACAAATTTTAAAATTTGTGGCTTCTTATTTTTATATAAACTCATAATTTTTCTGCATCTTTGTTTTATGACAGGAATTGTTACAAAATCAACGGGAAGTTGGTATATTGTTAGGACTGATGATAAGAAATACCACGAATGTAGAATTCGAGGTAAGTTTCGGCTACAAGGTATTAAAAGTACCAATCCAATTTCTGTAGGTGATGTTGTAGATTTTGAATTAGAGGAAAATGAAGAAACGGGTATAATTGACAAAATACACGATAGAAAAAATTATATCGTAAGAAAGTCAGTGAACCTTTCTAAACAAACTCATATTATTGCGGCTAATATTGACACCGCTTTTTTATTAGTAACGGTAGATAATCCACCAACATTTCCAGGTTTTATTGATCGGTTTTTAGCAACTGCTGAAGCATATAATATTTCTGCAGTATTATTGTTCAACAAGATTGATTCTCATGACGAACATCAAGAGGAAACACGAGAAGAGTTGATAGAAATCTACACTAAAATCGGGTATCATTGTGTTGAAATTTCTGCTGTTGAGAAGACAAATTTAGATGTCGTAAAGTCTTTAATGCAAGATAAAATAACGATGTTCTCAGGTCATTCTGGAGTCGGAAAGAGTACATTAATTAATGCTATTGAACCAACGTTAGATATTAAAACTGCACAAATTTCTACACAACATAAACAAGGTCAGCATACTACAACATTTGCTGAAATGCATGAACTTTCGTTTGGAGGTTTTATTATTGATACTCCTGGAATTAAAGGCTTTGGAGTTGTAGATTTTGAACCGAATCAAATTACTGATTATTTTCCTGAACTATTTGCGCTTAAGAAAGATTGTAAATTTAATAACTGTTTGCATCAAAAAGAGCCAAAATGTGCTGTAAAAAAGGCTCTTGAAGAGGATAGAATTGCACCTTCACGATATTTTAGTTATTTACAAATGTTAAAAGAAGATGAAGAGCATTTTAGACAAAGTCAATTTATGCATTAATGAAACAAGGGGATGATTCATAGCGAACAGTATTCCTGTACTGAGTATTTCGACTTCGCTCAATATAAACTATGTCGAAGTATGACCATTAAAAAATAACAAGAAACGCATGAAAGCAGTTGTCCAACGAGTATCTGAAGCCTCTGTAACCATTGAAGGAGAAATTGTAAGCCAAATTAAAAACGGACTGCTAATTTTAGTAGGCATTGAGGCTGAAGACAATTTTGAAGATATTCAATGGCTCACAAAAAAAATAGCAACCCTTCGTATTTTTAATGACGATAAAGGAATAATGAACAATTCATTATTAGATGTAAATGGAGACGTTATCGTTGTAAGTCAATTTACGCTACAAGCAAGTACAAAAAAAGGAAATAGACCTTCTTATTTAAAAGCTGCAAAACCAGAAATTTCTATTCCATTATATGAACAATTTATTCTACAAATTGAACAGGTATTAGGCAAGAAAGTTGGAACTGGAAAGTTTGGTGCCGACATGAAAGTGTCGCTGCTTAATGATGGTCCAGTTACACTAATTATTGATTCTAAAAACAGAGTGTAGCTTTTCTGATGTCATACAATTATGACGCACTGCATTTA
>CAJXUO010000064.1 GCA_913061425.1 uncultured Lutibacter sp. | reverse complement strand
AGATGTAGAGAGGTCTCGTGGGCTCGGAGATGTGTATAAGAGACAGCCTCTACATATACTTTTATTAATTGCAGGATATTTTGGAATCTTATTATTAATCTCTTTTTTTACAGGAAAAAATGATTCTAACGACACTTTTTTCAAGGCCAATAAGCAATCTCCTTGGTACATCGTAGCCTTTGGAATGATTGGTGCTTCGCTCTCTGGAGTGACCTTTATTTCTGTTCCAGGATTGATCGGCGGACAACAGTTTGCCTATATGCAAGGTGTTTTTGGATTTTTCGTAGGTTATATGATAATCCTATTCATTTTACTACCTATTTATTACCGTCTCAACGTTACTTCTATTTATCAATATCTCGAACAGCGATTTGGAACGGTAAGTTATAAAACTGGCGCTTTTTTCTTTTTACTTTCTAGAGTTACAGGCGCCTCGTTTCGGTTGTTTTTAGTCGCAATTGCGATGCAATACATTGTTTTTGAACAAATAGGCATTCCGTTTTGGGCAACAGTAGTGATTTCTATTTTGTTGATTTGGGTATATACTTTCAGAGGTGGAATTAAAACCATTGTATGGACGGATACTTTACAGACATTGGCGATGCTTACTGCTGTAGGAGTTGCAATTTATTTAATCAATCAAAAACTGGATTGGTCGTATATGGAGTTTTTAAATTCAAATGAGTTTGCCGAAAAAGGGCAGATTTTCTTTTTTGACGATCCGAATTCTAAAACTTATTTCTGGAAATATTTTATTGGTGGAATTTTTATTGCCATTGCCATGACAGGATTGGATCAAGATATGATGCAGAAAAACTTGACCTGTAAAAACCAAAACGACGCACAGAAAAATATGTTTACAATGGCAACATTATTAGTAATTGTAAATTTTGTGTTTTTATCTCTTGGAGCTTTATTATTTATCTATTCAGAAAAACTCGGAATCCAGATTCCTGAAGTTGACGGAAGGATAAGAACAGATTTATTATTTCCTGAAATCGCAATGAATCAAGGGTTGGGAACTGGACTGGCAATCACATTTATTATTGGCTTGATTGCAGCAGCCTATTCTAGCGCAGATTCTGCCTTGACATCCTTAACAACTTCATTTTCTGTAGATTTTCTCGATATTGAAAAAAGACCAAAAGAAGCACAAAAACCACTTCGTAAGAAAGTTCATATTGCGGTATCTGTTTTATTGATATTTGTGGTGATACTGTTCAATTCTCTTGACGGAAATGTGGTAAGCAACTTATTTAAGTTTGCAACATTTACTTATGGTCCGTTATTAGGATTGTTTGCTTTTGGAATTTTAACCAATTATAAAATCAAGGACAAGTATGCATGGATTGTAGGGCTACTTTCAATCTCACTGACCTATATAATTACCATTTTACCTGAAAGCATTATAGGCGCTTATAAATTTCACTGGGAAATATTACCCTTGAACGGTCTATTTACCTTTATTGGTTTGTGGTTGATTAGAAAGAAGTGATTTTGTTTCTTTCCTGATTTAAAAAAACAAACTTCGACAGCATAAAAGTTTGTTTTACAAGAACATAAAGAAGTTATAACACCTTAAAAAACAATATCTTTTTATGATATTACGGCTGATATATAATTCCATTTCCAATGAATGATTCAAGTAAAACTAACAAAAAACTTGCCTTTCAAAATAAAAATTCCAAAACAAACCGTATTTTTGTTAAGTAGTAAAATAGAACATGCAAAAAGACCTAAGCAATTACAGGAAATCATACGAAAAGCAAGAACTTTTAGAAAGCAATTGCCCAGAAAATCCTATGGAATTATTTCAACAGTGGTTTCATGAAGTAGAAGAAAGCAAAACCAACGAAGAGTCAAATGCAATGACTATTTCTACTATTGGTTTAGATGGTTTTCCAAAAAACAGAGTTGTATTATTAAAGAAATTTACTTCGGAAGGTTTTATATTCTATACCAATTATAATTCTGAAAAAGGAAAAGCAATTACTGAGAACCCAAATATTTGTTTGTCGTTTTTCTGGCATACGCTAGAGCGTCAAATAATTATTAAAGGCGTTGCCGAAAAAACTTCAGAAAATAATTCAGATGGCTATTTCGAATATCGTCCTGACGGTTCAAAGTTAGGTGCTATCGCTTCTAATCAAAGTGAAAATGTAGCGTCAAGAGAAAAACTAGATGAGGCTTTAAAAGCAGCAGAAGAAAAATATAAAGGTAAAGAAATACCACGTCCAAAACATTGGGGCGGATATATTGTAAAGCCAATTTCTATAGAATTTTGGCAAGGAAGACCCAACAGAATGCATGATAGAATACGATATACATTGCAAGAAAATTTTGATTGGAAAATTGAAAGATTAGCACCATAATTTTTATATATTTGACTTTATCTTTTATAAACTTATAAAATGAGTATGTTAAAAAATTTATCATTAGAAGGAATAATTATTAACGGATTACATGTGACCATTGAAAAATGATAAATAAATACACATGAAAACACTTTACATAGTTAGACATGCTAAATCTTCTTGGAAATACGAAGGAATAGATGATATTGACAGACCTCTTAAAAAAAGAGGGATTAAAGACGCTCACATGATGTCTGAAGTATTAAAAGAAACTATAGATAGACCAGATGTTTTTGTTTCCAGTTGCGCTAATAGAGCATTACACACAGGAATTATCTTTGGCAATACATTCAAATATCCACTTTCTAATCTAAAAATAAGCAAATCATTATATAGTTTTAGTGATGGTTATTTAGTAAAAACCATTAAAGCATTGGATGATGGATTTGACTCGGCAATTGTATTTAGCCACAATCATGGAATCAATGATTTTGTGAATAGTTTTGGAAATGAATTCATTAACAATGTTCCGACATGTGGTATTGTTGGGATAAAATTTGACACCGACCATTGGAAAAGTATAAAAAGGGGTAAAACTTTTATAGTAGACTTTCCAAAAGATCATTAAGAATAAAAAACATTCTTTGTTTTGAATATAAAAAAATATGCTGCTATTGACATAGGATCTAATGCTATTAGATTACTCATAAGTAATGTTATTACTAGAAAAAACGAGCAAACACAATACAAAAAATCATCTTTAGTTCGTGTTCCAATTAGACTTGGTGCAGATACGTTTGTAAAAGGAGAAATTTCTACGGACAATAAAGAAAGAGTGGTAGATGCTTTAAATGCTTTCAAACTAATAATGAAAGTAAATAATGTTGAGAAATATCGCGCTTGTGCAACGTCTGCCTTGAGAGAAGCCTCAAATGGTCAAGAAGTTATTAAATATACTTTTGAAAAAACGTCAGTTCAGATTGAATTAATTGATGGAAAAACGGAAGCAGAAATTATTTTTTCTACAGATTTAACAGATTTTATTAGAGAAGATTCTTCTTATTTATATGTAGATGTTGGTGGAGGAAGTACAGAGTTTACTGTTTTTTCTGAAGGAAAAATCATCAATTCAAAATCATTTAAAACAGGTACCGTTAGACTTTTAGATAAAAAGGCAAGTAAGAAACACGACTGGAAACCAATTGAAAAATGGATAAAGGAAAATACCAAAGAACTTAAGAATATAAATTTAATTGGTTCTGGAGGAAATATAAATAAGATCTATAAGATGTCTGGAAAAGCGCCAGGAAAATCACTGTCTTATATTTATTTAAACGCACATTATAAGTTTTTAAAGCAAATGTCTTATGAAGAGCGAATTACAGAACTTGGCTTAAATCCAGATAGAGCCGATGTAATAATTCCAGCATCTAAAATTTACCTCAACGCTATGAAGTGGAGTAACTCTACAAAAATATATGTTCCGAAAATTGGTTTATCTGACGGAATTATAAAAACACTACATCAAAATAGTTAACTATTTCAACAAGTCTGTTAGTTACTAACGAATTCGGAGGTCATAAATTGACAAACAACTGTTTTGAATGTCTTTCATGTAATAGAAGTAGAACACGGTAAAAAAGGAAGAACTATTTATTTAAATATCTTTTAGAAGATCTTTTAAAAATTTAAAATGATAACGTGTATCACGCATTAAATTATACCCATCTTTTCTTCCAAGTTCTTTACCTTTCTCATCAATCACAACAATTGTAGGAAATGAATTTACGCCATACATTCTACTTAAATAATCATTTTTCTTACGCTGTGACAGAGTTACTAAATAACTGTTTTTTGGAAAATCGGCCTTATAAATAACAAACTTTTTTGTAGCTAACTTTCCAAATCTCTTTGATTCAAAAAAATCTTCTACTAACATTTTACAGGGCCCACACCAATCAGAACCTGTAAAAAAAATCAATATTGGTTTGTTTTTCTTTCTTGCTATTTCAACTGCTTTGTCATACTCTTTTTCCCAATTCACATCATACTTTTGAGCCATTATTGCTGATGAAAACCCTACAACAAACAACAAACTAAAAATCATTCTCTTCATAGTACACGTTTAATATAGTTAACTACTTTTTTATCAAAATCTTGTGCATGCTCAATAAAACGCGTTTTAATTTCCAAATAGGCAACCTCTAATTCATCATTCAACCTAACATAATCTTTTTCAGTAGTTACAATTATTTTATGATCAGATGTAATAGCATCAAACTTAGATTTTATATTTGATATGTCTTTCTTTGAAAAATGATGATGATCAGGAAATTGAAGATGCTCAAAATCAATACTTTTTGATTTCAAAAATGCAACCAAAGGTTTCGGTTTTGCAATTCCAGTAATTAATAAAACTTGATATTTTTTCAACTCCTCTACTGTTATTTCTTTTCTGTTATTTCTTACAACATCAGAATATTCAATAGTTGTAAAAAAGACAGTCTGAGATACCGTTGGTTTTAGTTTCGAAGTAATTTCATGCTGCTTTTCCTTACTCAGTTCTGGCGGACACTTGGTCACAATAATTATTTGAGCCCTTTCTGCACCAGCAACTCTTTCTCTAAGGTTTCCGGTTGGTAGCACTTCATCATCTATATACAGGTCATTGAAGGAAGTTAACAATATATTAAATGCTGAATTTACTTTTCTATGCTGATATGCATCATCAAGTAAAATAATTTCAGGCGAATTTTCTAGTGCATTCAATTGAGTTATTCCGTTAACTCTATTTACATCTACAGCAATAGTAACATCAGAGAATTTTTTGAAATATTGATACGGCTCATCTCCTATTTGCAGAGCATTAGAAGTGTCATTTGCTATTATAAAGTCTTTAGATTTTCTCTTATACCCTCTACTTAAAACAGCAATTTTATAGTTTTTATTGAGTTGTCTAATTAAATATTCTATTTGAGGTGTTTTACCTGTACCTCCAACACTTAAATTACCAACTACAATAACTGGAATTTCAAATTGTGTAGACTTCAAAATACCTTTATCGTATAGTACGTTTCTAATTCTTGTCACTTCACCGTACAAAAAAGAAATCGGATATACTATTTTTCGAATTATACTCATCCATGCGAAAATACAAAACAATTATTATTATTCATCTGAAAAGTTTAACTTTGGATTTTACTCAACTTACGTTTATATGACTATAAAAGATATTGCAAACCACATTGAAGAGATTGCGCCATTAAGTTACGCTGAAGATTTTGATAATGTTGGATTATTGATTGGAAAATATTCAACTGAAGTTACAGGAGTTTTGGTAACATTAGACACTTTAGAATCTGTTGTTGAAGAAGCAATTGAAAATAAATGCAATCTAATTGTCAGTTTCCATCCAATTATTTTTTCTGGATTGAAAAAAATTAACGGAACTAATTATGTAGAACGTGTTGTTGAAAAAGCCATAAAAAATGATATTGCAATCTATGCAATGCACACTGCTTTAGACAATTCGTTTGTTGGCGTAAATGCAAAAATTTGTGAAGTATTAGGTCTTATAAACAAAGAAATACTAATTCCAAAACAAGGGACTCTTAGAAAACTGACTACGTATATACCTACTGAAAATGCTGAAGAATTAAGAAACAAACTCTTTGAAGCAGGAGTAGGAAGAATTGGAAATTACGAAAATTGCAGTTTTAGCACTCAAGGAACTGGAACCTACAAAGGCAACGAACATTCAAATCCAATTATTGGAGAAAAAGGGAAAATACATACCGAAAATGAAATTTCAATAAGTGTAACTTTTGAAAAACATATTGAGCAAAATGTTATAAATGCAATGCTTAAAAACCATCCATATGAAGAAGTCGCTTATGAGATTGTTTCATTAGAAAACACATACCAAAAATTAGGATTGGGAATGGTTGGCGAACTAGAAAATGAGATGGATGAAGCATCGTTTTTTAAGTTCTTAAAAAAAGCAATGAATGTCACAATAATTCGTCATTCAAAATTAATAGGAAAACCTATCAAAAAGATTGCAGTATTAGGAGGTTCAGGAAGTTTTGCTATCAAGAATGCAATTCAATCAAATGCTGACATATATATCACTTCAGACATCAAATACCATGAGTTTTATAAAGCTGAAGATAAGATGATTATAGCAGATATTGGGCATTACGAAAGTGAACAGTTCACAAAAAACCTTTTAGTTGAGTTTCTTACAAAAAAAATTCCTAATTTTGCAGTCGTTTTATCGAAGAAAAACACAAATCCTATTTACTATATATAATCATGGCAAAGAAAAAAGAAGTTACTGTAGAAGAAAAGTTAAGAGCATTATATGATTTACAGCTGATTGATTCAAGAATTGATGAAATTCAGAGTGTTAGAGGAGAACTACCTTTAGAAATTGAAGATTTGGAAGATGAGGTTGCCGGACTTAATAAACGAGTTTCTAATCTTGAAGAAGATGTTGCTAATTTAGAAACTGATATTAAAACTAAGAAAAATACAATTTCTGAGGCTGGTGAATTAGTAAAAAAATATGACGAACAACAAAAAAACGTTCGTAATAATAGAGAATTCGATTCATTAACAAAAGAAGTTGAATACCAAGGATTAGAAGTTGAACTTGCTGAAAAAAGAATAAAAGAATATAAAGTTAAGATTGAACAAAAGAAAGAAATTATTGGACAGAATAATGAAAAATTAGCAAAACAAAATGATCATTTAAAGCATAAGAAAGCTGAATTAGATGATATCATGGGTGAAACTGCAAAAGAAGAAAAGTTACTTCATAAAAAATCTGCTGAGTTTAGTGACGTTATTGAGGCTCATTTATTGAAAGCTTACCATAGAATTCGCACAAACGCAATTAATGGTTTAGCAGTAGTAGCTGTTGAAAGAGGTGCTTCTGGAGGTTCTTACTTTACAATTCCACCACAGCGTCAAGTTGAAATTTCAAATCGTAAAAAAATCATTACTGATGAGCATAGTGGAAGAATCTTAGTTGATGCTCAATTAGCTCTTGAAGAAAAGGAAAAAATGGAGAAATTATTTTCTTAATTTTTTATAATCATATTTAAAAAAAGCCTTCTGAATTTCAGAAGGCTTTTTTAGTTTTTAA